>NZ_JBHWBP010000065.1:0-31680 GCF_042735575.1 Streptomyces sp. NPDC059564
GCCCTCCCCTTTCTCCGTGCTCACGGTCCTACTGCGGCTCCGGGCCGCCGACCAGGCCCGCGTTGGCGCCGGGGAACGGGTCGGTCGCGCCGCCGGTGGCTCCGCCGAGGAGGCCGCCGGTGGCTCCGGCCGTCGTGCCGCCGGGGCGGTTGTCGCCCGGCTTGTTGTCACCGCCGGGCTTGCCCGGCTTCCCGGGCTTGCGCGGGGTCGTCGGCGGGCTGGGGGTGTTGTTCCGGCCGCCGTTGTTGCCGCCGGTGCCGTTGCCACCGCCGCCGCCCGGAACCGAGGGCTCCGGGATGTTGACCGTGACGAACCCGGGCGCCTCGCGGCCGGACAGCGAGCCGGAGACCGCGTCCTTCCAGATCGGGCCCGGCAGGCCACCGCCGAAGACCTTCGGGTAGTACGTCCCGCCGATGGTGATGTCCTCCATCGTGATCTTCTTCGCGCCGCCCGAACCGACCCACACCGCTCCGGACAGGTTCGGCGTGTAGCCGACGAACCAGGCGTTGTAGCGGCCGTCCGTCGTACCGGTCTTGCCCGCGTTGTCCCGGTCGGTCAGGCCGGCCCGCTCACCCGTACCGGAGTCGACCACTCCGCGCAGCAGGGTGTTGATCGTGTCGGCGGTGTCCTGGGACATGGCCCGGTCGCACTTGGTCTTCGGCACCGCGAGCGCCTTGCCGTGCGCGTCGGTGATCGACTCCAGGGCGATCGGGGTGCAGTAGACGCCCCGGTTGGCGAAGGTCGCGTAGGCGTTGGCCATCGTCAGCGGGGACATCTCGGCGGAGCCGAGCGCGATGGACGGCTCCTCGGGCAGCTTCACGCCGCTGGCCGGGACCACGCCGAGCTTCTGCGTCATCTCCGTGACCGGGCACAGCCCGATGTCCGAGATCATCTGCACGAAGTACGTGTTGATGGACTTCTCCATCGCCGTCTTCAGCGCGTACGGACCCTGCTCGTCCGGGGTCTCGTTCTCCGCCGTCTGCAGCTTGCCGTTGGCGAGCGGCAGGTTCTGCCAGTTCGAGCCGTCGCACCGCGACACGGGGCTCGGGTAGTCCATCTTGTTCGGCGCCGAGTACACCTTCGTCGGCTCCATGCCCCGCTCTATGGCGGCGGCCGCGATGAACGGCTTGAACGTCGAACCCACCTGGAAGCCGAAGTTGGACCCGCCCATCCGCTTGTCCACGGAGTAGTTGATCTGCGTTTCGTTCTTCCCGAAGCCGTACGGCTTCGACTGACCCATCGCCAGCACCCGTCCGGTGCCCGGCTGGACCATGGTCACGGCCGTCGCGATCGAGTCGTCCTCGTTCACGTGGTCCTTGATCGAGGCGTTCGCGGCGTCCTGCGACTGCGGGTCCAGGGTCGTGCGGACCGTCAGGCCGCCCTGGTTCCAGATCTTCGCGCGCTCCTCGCGGGTCTTGCCGAACACCGGGTCCGACAGGAAGGTGTTGCGCACGTAGTCACAGAAGAAGCCCGCGCCCTTGACCGCGGTGATGCAGCCGTTCTTCGGCCGGGTCACCTTCAGGACGACCGGCTTCTTCTTCGCCTCGTCCGCCTCCGCCTGCGAGATGTCCTTCATGTCGGCCATCCGCTGGAGGACGACGTTGCGGCGCTTCGTGGCCTCCTGCGCGTCGTTCACCGGGTCGAACCGGCTCGGCGACTGCACGACGCCCGCCAGGAGCGCGGACTCCTCGAGGGTCAGGTCCTTGGCCGGCTTACTGAAGTAGCGCTGCGCCGCGGATTCGATTCCGTACGCCTGCTGGCCGAAGTAGGTGATGTTCAGGTAGTTCTCGAGGATCTTCTTCTTCCCGAGCTCCTCCTCGACCTGGATCGAGTACTTCAGCTCGCGGATCTTGCGCCCGAGGCTCTTCTCCTGCGCTTCGCGGACCTTGGACTCGTCGTCGCCGGCCTCCTCGACGAAGACGTTCTTCACGTACTGCTGCGTCAGTGTGGAGGCGCCCTGCGCGGCGCCGCCCTCCTGCGCGTTGCGGTTCACCGCGCGCAGGATGCCCTTGAGGTCGACCGCGCCGTGTTCGTAGAAACGGGAGTCCTCGATCGCGACGATCGCCTTCTGCATGTACGGCGAGATGGCCGTGAGCGGGACCACCTGGCGGTCCCGTGAATAGACGGTGGCGATCAAGCCACCTTCCGCGTCCAGAATCGTGGTGCGCTGGCTCAGCGGAGGAGTCTTCAGATTGGCCGGGATCTCGTCGAAACCCTCGACGGTCCCCTTGGCCGCTAGCCCCAGCGCGCCTGCGCCCGGGATCGCGATGCCGGCGAGTACGACTCCGGAGAGAACGGACACCCCGAGGAACTTGGCGGCCTGCTGTGGCCCCGTGAGCCCGCCGCCCGAGCGCTTCTTTCCCATGGAGGGCAGCCTACGTTCTCATTCGCCGGACACACGCGAATGCCTTGGCCTAAGCTGACCCCAACTGTCACAGGAGCGCGGTGCGACATCAACCCCTCGGCTTGATTTTCACCCTTCCCGAATGGGGTGGACTCATGTCCGAATCCCGCCCTTCCCTCTGACGGCTGCGCACCGGCGCTTTCCCGATTTCACCCGAATCGCCGGAATGGCCGGGCATGTCGCCGGATCACTCCGTCGGGTGATCTGCCGCTTACCCATAGTCCGTTCGGACCATTCAAGATTGGGCCCGTCGGGGGTGTTGCACTGTGCCCACCTTCCGTAACGTCCTCAACTGGCAGCGGTGAATATGCCGCTACCGCCGTGGGGGAGCCTCGATTCGGGAGAGGACGGCGCCGGGATGGGCTGGGTTACCGACTGGAGTGCGCAGGCAGCCTGCCGCACTACCGATCCGGATGAACTGTTCGTTCAAGGAGCGGCACAGAACAGGGCCAAGGCGGTGTGCACCGGATGTCCGGTGCGGACCGAGTGCCTGGCCGACGCGCTCGACAATCGTGTCGAGTTCGGAGTATGGGGCGGAATGACCGAGCGGGAACGACGCGCTTTGCTGCGCCGGCGTCCCACCGTCACCTCGTGGCGACGGCTGCTCGAAACCGCCCGCACGGAGTACGAGCGCAGCACGGGCATCCTCACCGTGGATGTCGACGCGGAGATCGACGTTTCGTACGAGACGTACGCGGCAGCCGGGTAACCACCCGGGCGCCGCGTCGGGCAGCCGGGCGATCACCCGGGTGCCACGTCGTACGAACGCCTACGCTCCGGCCGGAACCCCGGCCGCGAGCCGCTCTCCGATGGCCCGCAGCCCGGCGAGGTCGTGCACATCGCCGGGCAGGGCGGCCACCTGTACCACCGCCACTTCGGGGTGGAGCGAGGTGAAGCGGTCGCGTGTGCGCTGTTCGCGCGCGATCACCTGCATCCGTTCGGCATGCAGGCGCAACAACCCTGCGGTGATCTCGTCCACGTCGCTGGTGTCGTGGAGGTCCTCGTCCGCGCCGGGGGAGCCGTCCTCGGCGGCGTCACGAAGTCCAGCTTTCCCGGACTCCTGATCGACAATGCCGCCTTCTTCAAGATTCTCTGCGGCGGCCAGGGCCCGCTCGGCGGACAGCCGCGCGGCATCGCTCCCGTGCACCCGGTTCAGCACCAGGCCGGCCAGCGGCATCCGTTCCGCGGCCAGCCGCTCCACGAAGTACGCCGCCTCGCGCAGGGCGTCCGGCTCGGGAGCCGCGACCACGAGGAAGGCCGTACCCGGAGCCTGGAGCAGCTGGAACGTCGCGTCCGCGCGGGTGCGGAACCCGCCGAACATCGTGTCCATCGCCGCCACGAAGGTCTGTACGTCCTTCAGCAGCGAGGCACCCATCAACTTGCTCAGCGTGCCGGTCATCATCGACATGCCGACATTCAGGAACTTCATACCGGCCCGCCCGCCGACCTTCGCCGGAGCCATCAGCACCCGGATGAACTTCCCGTCCAGGAACGACCCGAGCCGCTTCGGCGCGTCGAGGAAGTCCAGTGCCGACCGGCTCGGCGGGGTGTCCACCACGATCAGGTCCCAGTCGTCCCTGGCCCGCAGCTGCCCCAGCTTCTCCATCGCCATGTACTCCTGCGTGCCCGCGAAACCGGCCGACAGGGACTGGTAGAAGGGGTTCGCCAGGATCGCCCGCGCCCGCTCGCCGTCCGCGTGCGATTCGACGATCTCGTCGAACGTCCGCTTCATGTCGAGCATCATGGCGTGCAGTTCGCCCTCGCCCTCGACGCCCGCCACCCGCCGCGGCGTGTTGTCCAGCGAGTCGATCCCCATCGACTGGGCCAGCCTGCGGGCCGGGTCGATGGTCAGCACGACCGCCTTGCGCCCCCGCTCGGCCGCCCGTACGCCGAGCGCCGCGGCCGTCGTGGTCTTGCCGACCCCGCCCGCGCCGCAGCACACGATGATCCGCGTCTTCGGGTCGTCCAGCAGCGCGTCGACCGCCAGTTGCGCGGGAGTGTCCAGGCCCACCGTGTTCCCACCCTCACTCATCGGCGTCCGCCTGCTTGCGGAGTTCCGTAGCCAGCTCGTACAGCCCGGCCAGCTCCATCCCCGAGCCGAGCAGGGGGAGTTCGTACGTCGGCACGTCCAGCCCCGCCAGCACCGCGCGCTGCTCCCGTTCCAGCTCCACCCGGCTCGCGTGCTCGGCGGCCTGCGCCAGCAGCGGCTCCACCAGCCGCTCGGCCAGCCCGCCCCGCCGCGCGCCGCCGAGCCCCGCCCGGGACAGGGCCTTGGCGATGTCGGCGCGGCGGCCTTCGGCGGCCTCGCGCAGGGTGCTCTCGTCCAGGTGGTGCGGGCGCACCATGTTGACGAAGATCCGGCCCACCGGAAGCCCCGCCTCCTGGAGTTCCGCGATGCCGTCCGCGGTCTCCTGGACGGGCATCTCCTCCAGCAGGGTCACCAGGTGCACGGCCGTGTCGGGGGACTTGAGCACCTTCATGACGGCCTGCGCCTGGTTGTGGATGGGCCCGAACCGGGCCAGCCCCGCCACCTCGTCGTTGACGTTCAGGAAGCGGGTGATCCGCCCGGTCGGCGGCGCGTCCATGATCACGTGGTCGTAGACGAACCGGCCCGCCTTGTCCTTGCGCCGGACCGCCTCGCACGCCTTGCCGGTCAGCAGGACGTCCCGCAGACCGGGGGCGATCGTCGTCGCGAAGTCGATCGCGCCGAGCTTCTTGAGGGCGCGCCCGGCCGAGCCGAGCTTGTAGAACATCTGGAGGTAGTCCAGCAGCGCCCGCTCCGCGTCGATGGCGACCGCGTACACCTCACCCCCGCCGGGCGCGACGGCGATCTTGCGCTCCTCGTAGGGGAGCGCCTCCGTGCCGAAAAGCTGTGCGATGCCCTGCCTGCCCTCGACCTCCACGAGAAGAGTCCGCCTGCCCTCGCGTGCGAGGGAGAGCGCGAGTGCCGCGGCGACCGTGGTCTTGCCGGTGCCGCCCTTGCCGCTGACCACCTGGAGCCTGCTCACAGCGTCCGAGCCTAACCACTCCCGCGCAGGCATTACGCTCGGCCCCATGACCAAGAAGTTCGAATACGCGACGGTCCCCCTGCTGGTTCACGCCACCAAGCAGATCCTGGACACCTGGGGCGAGGACGGCTGGGAGCTCGTCCAGGTCGTGCCCGGCCCGAACAACCCCGAGCAGCTCGTGGCGTACCTCAAGCGGGAGAAGGCATGAGCGGCGTCGTCGAGGCGAGGATCGCCGAGCTCGGCCTGACCCTCCCCGAGGTCGTCCCGCCGCTGGCCGCCTACCAGCCGGCCGTCCGGTCGGGTGCGTACGTGTACACCGCCGGGCAGCTCCCGATGGTCAAGGGCAAGCTCCCGCTGACCGGCAAGGTCGGCGCCGAGGTGTCGGCGGAGCAGGCCAAGCAGCTGGCCGCGACCTGCGCGCTGAACGCGCTGGCCGCCGTCAAGTCCGTGGTCGGTGACCTCGACAAGATCGCCCGCATCGTCAAGGTCGTCGGCTTCATCGCCTCGGCCCCCGACTTCACGGCCCAGCCGGGTGTGCTGAACGGTGCGAGCGAGCTGCTGGGCGAGATCCTCGGCGACAAGGGCATCCACGCCCGCAGCGCCGTCGGCGTGGCGGTCCTCCCGCTGGACGCCCCGGTAGAGGTCGAGATCCAGGTGGAGCTCGTTCCCTCCGCCTGAGGCACCACCGTTCTCCGACGCGCCGGACTCCGTCCGGCGCGTCGTGGTCGTTCCGGCCGCTCCGCGCAGCGGGACACCCCCGGCCGGAGCCGCCCGGTGCCCCCGAGGGGGGCCTCGAACATCGGGCCGGATGGCCGTAGCATCCGGCCATGCCGAATGGTCAGCACCGTCCGTCGTCCCCCCAGCCCGCCGGAGGCCAGTGGTACCCCCCGGAGTGGCCCGACCGCATCCGCGCCCTCGCGGACGGCGAGCTCACCCCGGTCCCGCCCAAACGCGCCGCCACGGTGATGCTGCTCCGCGACACCCCCGCCGGCCCGGCCGTGCACATGCTGCGCCGCCGCGCCTCGATGGCCTTCGCCGGGGGCGCCTACGCCTACCCCGGCGGCGGGGTCGACCCCCGCGACGAGGACCGCCGCATCGGCTGGGCCGGACCCGGCCGGGACGCCTGGGCGGCCCGCCTCGGCACGGACGCCGCCACCGCCCAGGCCATCGTCTGCGGAGCCGTCCGCGAGACCTTCGAGGAGGCCGGCGTGCTCCTGGCGGGGGAGACCCCCGACGCGGTCGTCGGCGACACCACCGGCGACGACTGGGAGGCCGACCGCGAGGCCCTCGTGGCGCGCGAGCTGTCCTTCGCCGAGTTCCTCGACCGCCGCGGCCTGGTGCTGCGCTCCGACCTGCTCGGCGCGTGGGCCCGCTGGATCACCCCGGAGTTCGAGCCCCGCCGCTACGACACCTGGTTCTTCGTCGCCGCCCTCCCGGAGGGCCAGCGCACCCGCAACGCCTCCACCGAGGCCGACCGGACCGTCTGGATCCGCCCCGCCGACGCCGCCGCCCGCTACGACGGGGGCGAGCTGCTGATGATGCCGCCCACCATCTCCACCCTGCGCTCCCTGGAGCCCCACGCCAGCGCCGCCGCCGCGCTGGCGGCGGCCGCCGCGCAGGACCTGACGCCCGTCCTGGCGCGGGCCGCCCTCGTGGACGGCGAGCTGGTGCTCAGCTGGCCGGGGCACGACGAGTTCACCAAGCGCGTCCGCCCGGGAGGCACCGCATGACCGACGCCGCCGTACTCCCCGGCCAGCCCCGCGGAGTCGTCTCCTCCGGTCCCGCGACCGCCCGCGCCGTCAACGTCCTGGCACCCAACGCCTCGGCCATGACCCTGGACGGCACCAACACCTGGCTCGTCTCGGAGCCCGGTTCCGAGCTGGCCGTCGTCATCGACCCGGGCCCGCTGGACGAGTCCCACCTGCGGGCCGTCGTCGCCGCCGCCGAGCAGGCCGGCAAGCGCGTCGCGCTGACCCTCCTCACGCACGGCCACCCCGACCACGCCGAGGGCGCCGGCCGCTTCGCCGAGCTGACCGGTACGAAGGTCCGCGCCCTCGACCCCGCGCTGCGGCTCGGCGACGAGGGCCTGGCCGCCGGGAGCGTGATCCGCACCGGCGGCCTGGAGCTGCGCGTGGTGGCCACCCCCGGTCACACCGCCGACTCGCTCTGCTTCCACCTGCCCGCCGACCGGGCCGTCCTCACCGGGGACACGATCCTGGGCCGCGGCACCACCGTCGTCGCGCACCCCGACGGCCGCCTCGGCGACTACCTGGACTCCCTGCGCCGCCTGCGGTCCCTCACCGTCGACGACGGGGTCACCACCGTCCTCCCGGGCCACGGACCGGTCCTGGAGGACGCCCAGGGCGCCGTGGAGTACTACCTGGCCCACCGCGCCCACCGGCTCGCGCAGGTGGAGACGGCGGTGGAGAACGGCTTCGTCACCCCCGAGGCCGTCGTCGCCCAGGTCTACGCCGATGTGGACCGCTCGCTCTGGCCCGCGGCCACGTGGTCGGTACAGGCACAGCTGGAGTACCTTCGCGATCACGGACTGATCCCGGGGGGACCTGAATGAACATGCTGTTCCTGCTGCTCGCGCTGCTCGCCACCGCCGGCTGGATCACCTCGACGGTGACCCTGCGGATGAGGGCCCTGGAGGACCGCGCCGACCGCCTGGAGCGCCGCCTGGGCCTGGTGCTGGACCACTTCGGCATCGAGGAGCCGGAGCCGGCCGGGCTGGACGACGTACGGGCCCTGGTGCGCGACGGCCGCACGGTCTCGGCCATCAAGCGCTACCGGGAGATCACCGGTGCGGGCCTGGTGGACGCGAAGCGGGCCGTGGAGGCCCTGGACGTGTCCCGGCGGGCGTAGCCCGCGCGGCTAGCGCGGCGCCTTCGTCCCGTGCCGGGCCGTGTACTCGGCCGCGAGCCAGGGGCCGAGGTCCTCGACGTACCCGCGCACCACGTCCCGGTCCGCGACCGGGGCCAGGGCCACGGCGGCCGCGTCCCGCATCTGGGCGGCCCGCCGCGGGTAGTAGCGGCCGAAGACCTCCGCCGATTCGGTGAGGTCGCTGGTCCAGCCGCCCCACCGGGGCATGACCAGCGTGAATCCGGTGCGCACCAGGTGCCGGGAGAAGCCCCGGCTCATCCGGCGGTACTCGGCGGGCTCCGAGGCGGCCTCGAACCGCTCCCGCCACCGTGCCAGTACGAGGGCCAGGTCGCCGTTGGTCTCCCGGGCCAGCAGGCTGTCCGGACGGTACCGGGGCAGGTGCTCGGCCAGGTCGGCGCCGAGCAGCGGCGTGCACAGGCAGGCCAGGAACCAGCCCAGGTCGTACCGTTCCCGCTCGCTCAGCAGCCGGTCCTTGCCGTAGAGCAGGATGCCGACCCCGTCGGTCTCGGGGAACTCCTGGTCGAGTACGCGGCCCAGCACCTCGGCGGTGTCCCGGTCCTCGTCGCAGGGTTCCCGGTGCAGGGCCAGCAGCAGGTCGAGGTCCGAGCGCCCGGGCCGGGCGGTCCCGCGCGGCACGGAACCGTAGAGGTACGCGCTGTGCAGCCGGGGCCCGTACGCCTCGGCGATCCGGCCCCGCGCGGCGGCGACCGGCGCCGCGAAGGCGGGCTGGACCAGCCCGAGGGACCCCTCCCGCTCGAAGTACCCGTACGCGTCGAGGCCTCTGCGCTCCATACCCCGATCATCCAGCCCCGCCGGCGTTCGAGGCGCGGGGGCCCGGGGGCGGAGCCCCCGCAACGGCGCCGCACGGGACACGCGAAAGGGGACCCCGCCCACCGGGCGGGACCCCCTCACAGCGAAAGCCAAGCGTCAGCGCGAGCGCTTCGCGAGGCGCTCCACGTCCAGCAGGATCACGGCGCGGGCCTCCAGCCGCAGCCAGCCGCGGCCCGCGAAGTCGGCCAGGGCCTTGTTCACGGTCTCGCGGGAGGCGCCGACGAGCTGGGCCAGCTCCTCCTGCGTCAGGTCGTGCACCACGTGGATGCCCTCCTCCGACTGCACGCCGAAGCGGCGCGACAGGTCGAGGAGCGCACGGGCCACACGGCCCGGAACGTCGGAGAAGACCAGGTCGGACATCTGGTCGTTGGTCTTGCGCAGGCGCCGGGCGACGGCGCGCAGCAGCGCGGTGGCGACCTCGGGCCGGGCGTTCAGCCACGGCTGCAGGTCACCGTGGCCGAGGCCGAGGAGCTTGACCTCGGTCAGGGCGGTGGCGGTGGCGGTGCGCGGGCCCGGGTCGAAGAGCGACAGCTCGCCGATCAGCTCGCCGGGGCCGAGGACGGCCAGCATGTTCTCGCGGCCGTCGGGGGAGGTGCGGTGGAGCTTCACCTTGCCCTCGGTCACGACATACAGCCGGTCGCCGGGGTCGCCCTCGTGGAACAGGGCGTCACCGCGTGCGAGGGTCACCTCGCCCATGGAGGCGCGGAGCTCCGCGGCCTGCTCGTCATCGAGCGCCGCGAAGAGCGGGGCGCGCCGCAGAACGTCGTCCACGAGTCTCTCTCCTATGTCGACCAGCTCAGGGGACCGGTCTCCCATTTTGCCGGACGGCTCAAACAGTGCGATCAATCACTACTAAGGATGCCGGACGGACGCGCGTGCTGTGTGGTGGGCGACCGATCGGGGTGGTGTTACCTGAGGTCCGGGCGGGTGTCAGCGCCCGGCCTTAGGCTGGCCGGGTGTCCAATAAGCCGGTGAGAGCACAGGCCAAGGGGTCCGCAGGAGTGACGGCGGCCCAGAATTCAGCCGTGGGCGAACAAGCCCCTGCGGAGGCGTCCGGGAAGGCCCGGCCCGCCTCCCAGGGCAAAGCTTCGGCCAAGAAACCGAAGGCCGCGACGGCGGTCGCGGCCGGGGCGTCGGGCAAAGGCAAGCCCGAATCCCGCCTGGCCATGATCCGCCGGGCCCGCCGGATCAACCGCGAGCTCGCCGAGGTGTACCCGTACGCCCATCCGGAGCTGGACTTCCGCAATTCCTTCGAGCTCCTGGTCGCCACCGTCCTGTCCGCGCAGACCACCGACCTCCGTGTGAACCAGACGACCCCGGCCCTGTTCGCCGCCTACCCGACCCCCGAGGACATGGCGGCGGCCGACCCGGAGCGGCTGGAGGAGCTGATTCGCCCGACCGGGTTCTTCCGGATGAAGGCGAAGTCCCTCCTCGGCCTCTCGCAGGCCCTGCGGGACCGGTTCGACGGAGAGGTGCCCGGCCGCCTCGAAGACCTGGTCACGCTGCCCGGCGTGGGCCGCAAGACGGCCAACGTGGTCCTCGGCAACGCCTTCGGAGTCCCCGGGATCACCGTCGACACCCACTTCGGGCGGCTGGTGCGCCGCTTCAAGTGGACCGAGCAGCAGGACCCCGAGAAGGTCGAGGCGGAGATCTGCGGGATCTTCCCGAAGAGCGACTGGACGATGCTCTCGCACCGCGTCGTCTTCCACGGCCGCCGGATCTGCCACGCCCGCAACCCCGCCTGTGGCGCCTGCCCCATCGCCCCGCTCTGCCCGGCGTACGGGGAGGGCGAGACGGACCCGGAGAAGGCGAAGAAGCTGCTCAAGTACGAGAAGGGCGGCTACCCGGGCCAGCGCCTGTCCCCGCCCCCGGACTACCCGGGCCTCCCCGCGCCCCCGCTGGGAGCCCGTACGGAGTCCTGAGCGCGGCCGGGGCGTGCGGCGGGCCATCCGCGCGCCCCCGTAGGAACGAATCGGTACCCGGACCGCGTTCAGCGGTGTGGGAGAGGGTGTTCACAGCAGACGGTCTCTTCAGAGGAACGTGGACAGGGGTGCGTATGACGCGCGGTACGCAGGACGACACCACGGCCGCCGCCCACGAGGGCGGCGGCCTGGCGCTCAGCACCGTCGGCCTGCCCGAGTGGCTCGACCCGGTGGTGGAGGCGGCCCGCACCGTGCGCCCGAGCCAGCTCAGCCGCTTCCTGCCCCCCGAGGACGGCCGGGGCCGGCAGTCCGCCGTGCTGATCCTCTTCGGCGAGGGCCCGCGCGGCCCCGAGCTGCTGCTCCAGGAGCGCGCCGGCACCCTGCGCTCGCATGCGGGCCAGCCCTCCTTCCCCGGCGGCGCCCTCGACCCGGAGGACGGCGACCCGCACACCACCGGCCCGCTGCGCGCCGCGCTGCGCGAGGCCGAGGAGGAGACCGGCCTCGATCCGGCCGGCGTCCAGCTCTTCGGGGTGCTGCCCCGGCTCTACATCCCGGTCAGCGAGTTCGTCGTGACCCCGGTGCTCGGCTGGTGGCGCGAACCCTCCCCGGTCGGCGCGGTGAACCCGGCCGAGACGGCCCGGGTCTTCACGGTGCCCGTGGCGGATCTCACGGAGCCCGAACACCGGGTCACCGTGGTCCATCCCAGAGGCCACCAAGGCCCCGCATTCACGGTCGAATCGGCACTGGTCTGGGGCTTCACCGCCGGGGTGATCGACCGGATCCTGCACTTCGCGGGCTGGGAGCGCCCGTGGGACCGCTCACGTCACGTCCCGCTCGACTGGCACGCATGAGACGGTGGCCCACGTGAACGTGCTGGACATCCTGTTGCTGGTCGCCGCCGTGTGGTTCGCGATCGTGGGCTACCGCCAGGGGTTCGTCGTCGGCATCCTGTCGGTGATCGGCTTCCTCGGCGGTGGTCTCGTCGCCGTGGCCCTGCTGCCCCTGATCTGGGACCGGGTGACCGACAACGGCACCCAGGTGACCACCACCGTCGTCGTCATCGCCGTTGTCGTGATCATCATCTGTGCCTCGATCGGCCAGGCGCTGACCACCCATCTCGGCAACCGCCTCCGACGCCACATCACATGGTCGCCCGCCCGCGCGCTCGACGCGACCGGCGGAGCGCTGGTCAACGTCGTCGCGATGCTGCTGGTGGCCTGGCTGATCGGCTCGGCGCTCGCGGGGACCTCGCTTCCCACGCTCGGCAAGGAGGTCCGCAACTCCAAGGTGCTCCTCGGCGTGTCGCGGGTGCTCCCGGCGCAGGCGAACACCTGGTTCTCGGACTTCAGTTCCACCCTCGCCCGCAACGGCTTCCCGCAGGTCTTCAGCCCGTTCTCCAACGAGCCCATCACCGAGGTGAAGGCGCCCGACCCGGCCCTCGCCCGCAGCGCGGTCGCCGAGCAGGCGAAGCTCTCGATCGTGAAGGTCGTCGGCACCGCGCCCAGTTGCAGCAAGGTCCTGGAGGGCACCGGCTTCGTCTTCGCGCCCGGCAAGGTGATGACCAACGCCCATGTCGTCGGCGGGGTCATCGAGCCGACCGTACAGATCGGCGGCGAGGGCAAGCTCTACGACGGCAAGGTCGTGCTCTACGACTGGGAGCGCGACATCGCCGTCCTGGACGTGCCCAAGCTGCGCGCCCCGGCCCTGGAGTTCACCGACAAGGACGCCACGAGCAGCAGCGACGCCATCGTGGCCGGCTTCCCGGAGAACGGCGCCTACGACGTCCGCGCGGCCCGCGTCCGCGGCCGGATCAACGCCAACGGCCCGGACATCTACCACCGGGGCACCGTCCGCCGCGACGTCTACTCCCTGTACGCGACGGTCCGCCAGGGCAACTCCGGCGGCCCGCTGCTGACGCCCGAGGGCCGGGTGTACGGGGTCGTCTTCGCGAAGTCGCTCGACGACCCGAACACCGGTTACGCCCTGACGGCGGACGAGATCCGCGACGACATCCGCCTCGGAAGGACCGCCGACCGCCGGGTCGACACCCAGGGTTGCGCGCTCTGACGTCCTACATCCGTGGATGGCGCAGCCGCGCCGAGACCCAGCGGGCGCGGCGGCGCAGGATGCGCGGGATGCCCAGCCGTGGGTCGTCGTGGCCGTCCCGGCCGGTCCTGTCGTGCGTGCCCGGCGCTGTGGCCGAGCGGCGTTCGCGTGCGGTGTCACCGTGGTCGTGCGTCCAGCCCATACAACGAGCTGTGCCCGGGGCCCAAGGTCCGTAATCCCCCGCGGGGCGGCCAATTGGCCTATGCGCCGGGCAATTGAATGCCCGTAGGACAGTCGCACAAAAGGCCTGCCGCCCCGTCAGGGATCCGGCGGACAGGCCGTCAGCGGTCGGGCTCGGGGTCCTTCAGCCAGTTCACCAGCTCGGTGGAGAAGGCCGCCGGGTCCTCCTCGTGGGGGAAGTGCCCCAGGCCGTCGAAGAGCCGCCAGCGGTACGGGGCTTCGACGTACTGCCCGGAACCGGCCGCGCTCCGGGTCCGCATGACCGGGTCCAGCGAACCGTGCAGGTGCAGCGTCGGCACCCGTACGGGCCGCTTCATCCGCCGGTAGAACTGCAGTCCGTCCGGCCGGGCCATCGAGCGCATCATCCAGCGGTACGGCTCGATCGAGCAGTGCGCGGTGGAGGGGATGCACATCGCCCGCCGGTACACGGCGAGGGCCTCCTCGTCGGCGCCCTCCGCCCCGCCGGCCTGCAGCCGCGGCCCGGACCACTCCCGGATCAGCTCCCCTACGAGCGCACCGTCATCGGCGACCAGCTGCCGCTCGGGGACGAACGGCCGCTGGAACCCCCAGATGTGGGAGCTCGCCCGGGTCTGCCCGAAGTCCGCCAGCATCGCCGAACGCCAGCGGCGCGGATGCGGCATGGAGGAGACGACCAGCCGGCGCACCAGCTTGGGCCGCATCACGGCCGCCGTCCAGGCGAGGTAGCCGCCCAGGTCGTGGCCGACGAGGGCGGCGTCCGGCTCGCCCAGGGACCGTACGACCCCGGTGATGTCCAGCGCCAGGTTCGCGGGGTCGTAGCCGCGCGGGGTGCGGTCGCTGCCGCCCACCCCGCGCAGGTCCATGGCCACCGCGCGGTATCCGGCGTCCGCGAGCGCGGTGAGCTGGTGCCGCCAGGTCCACCAGAACTGCGGGAACCCGTGCAGCAGGAGGACCAGCGGACCGTCGCCGAGTTCGGCGACGTGGAAGCGGGCCCCGTTCGCGGCGACGTCCCGGTGGGTCACCGCTCTCCCGCCGGGGAGGTCCATCCGGACCGCCGAAGCGGCGGTGGGCGCAGGGCTGGAGTCCGGCGAGGGCGCTGTCATGAGGACGAGCGTGCCACACCCACAGCCTGGTCACTCACCGGCCGCGGGTGCGGCTTGACGGTTCCGACGAGCGCGGCGGTCTGCTTGACGGACTCGATGGTCTTCACCGGCGGCTTGACCTTCTTGAACTTCACCACGGCCAGGAGCCCGATCAGGCCCGCGAGCAGCCAGAACACGCCCCCGACGATGAGGAAGGACCAGGCCAGGCCGAGACCGAGATTGTGGATCCCGTAGGCCGCGGCGAAACTCAGTACGGGGAGGGAGAAGAGCAGCAGCACGCCCGCCACGATCGCGGCGCCGCTGCCGATGCCCGCGCGCTTGACGTCCTGCTTGATCTCGACCTTGGCGAGGGCGATCTCGTCGTGCACCAGGGCCGACATCTCGGCGGTGGCCGAGGCGACCAGCTGGCCGAGCGTGCGCTCGGCTCCCGGAGCCTCTTGGTCCACTGCGCTCATCTCTGACTCCCTCTGTCGTCTGCTGCCGGCGGCTGTCCTCCGTCGTCAGTCAGATCATGCCGGACGGTCGGCGCCGGTGCTGGACCCGCCCGCCGGTTCGCCCGTGGGTTCGTCCGCCGGTTCGCGGGCGGCCGCGGCCGCGGCCGCGGCCTTGCGGCGGTGCTCGGCGGCCTTCTCCTCGTAGATCTTCGCCATCCGCAGGTGGTACGCCGGGTTGTCCTGCTCGTAGATGTCCGGGATGCCGTCGAGGTCCTCGTCGCGCTCCTCGGCCTCGGTCAGAGCCCGGTACTTGCGGTTGCGCAGCTTGAGCATGACGCTCGCGATGATCGCCGCGATCAGCGAGCCGATCAGGACGGCGGCCTTGACCTCGTCGGTCAGGACGGGGTCCCCGGCGAAGGCGAGTTCACCGATCAGCAGGGAGACGGTGAAGCCGATGCCGGCGAGGGAGGCCACGGCCAGGACGTCCGGCCAGGCGAGGTCCTCGTTCAGTTCGGCCTTGGTGAAGCGGGCCGCGAGCCAGGTGCCGCCGAAGATGCCGACCGTCTTGCCGACGACGAGGCCGAGGACCACGCCGAGGGTCTCCGGGCGGGTGAAGACCTGCGCGATGGACTCGTCGGAGAGCGAGACCCCGGCGGAGAACAGGGCGAAGAGCGGTACGGCCAGCCCCGCCGAGATCGGGCGCACCAGGTGTTCGATGTGCTCGCCGGGGGAGTGCTCCTCGCCCTCCTTGCGGGTGCAGCGCAGCATCAGGCCCATGGCGACACCGGCGATGGTGGAGTGGACGCCGCTGTTGTACATCAGGCCCCAGATGACCAGGGCGAGCGGGACGTAGACGTACCAGCCGCGTACGCCGAGACGCAGCAGGAACCAGAAGAGGACCAGGCCCGCGACGGCCCCGGCGAGCGCCAGGAAGTTGATCTCGCTGGTGAAGAACACCGCGATGATCAGAATGGCGAAGAGGTCGTCGACGACGGCCAGCGTCAGCAGGAAGGCGCGCAGCGCGGACGGCAGCGAGGTGCCGATGACCGCGAGGACGGCGAGCGCGAAGGCGATGTCGGTGGCGGTCGGGACCGCCCAGCCGCCGAGCGATCCGCCGCCGACGGTGTTGACCAGTACGTAGACCAGCGCGGGGACGGCCATGCCGCAGACGGCGGCGATGACCGGGAGGGCGGCGGCCTTGGCATCGCTCAGGTCGCCCGCGACCAGCTCGCGCTTGAGCTCGATTCCGGCGACGAAGAAGAAGATCGCGAGCAGTCCGTCGGCCGCCCAGTGCTGGAGCGAGAGGTCCAGGCCGAGGGCGGCGGGGCCGATGTGGAAGGACCGGACGCTCTCGAAGCTGCTGGATATCGCGGGTATGTTCGCCCAGGTGAGGGCGATGATGGTGGCCACCAGGAGCAGCACGCCGCCGACGGTCTCGGTGCGCAGCGCGTCCGCGACGAAGCGGCGCTCGGGCAGGGAGAGCCTGCCGAGGAACTTGCGGCGGGGGCTGGGCGGGGACGTGGCCACGGTAGGGAACCTCCGGGTGGTCGACGGCATGGCAAATGCAGTTGCCGACCAGACTTCCCGGCGCACCCTGAGACTCTTTGGAACGTCAATTGTTGACGCTTCTTTTACTTTACAGGGTCCGCACGGTCGTATCGGGTGATCTTCACCTTAAACGGGACGAGGGCGCCCGGCGCGCTGTGCGCCGGACGCCCTCCGGGGCCTGAAGCCCGCTCGCCGCCGGCTCGGCGGCTGTCCGTCAGTCCTCGCTGGAGGCGCTGGGCAGCTTGGTCTGGATCAGGTCCATGACCGAGGAGTCGGCCAGAGTGGTGACGTCACCCACGGCGCGGTCCTCCGCCACGTCACGCAGCAGACGCCGCATGATCTTGCCGGAACGGGTCTTCGGCAGCTCCTGCACCGGGACGATCCGCTTCGGCTTGGCGATCGGGCCGAGCGTGGCGCCCACGTGGTTGCGCAGCTCCCCGACCAGGCTGTCGGTCTCGGTGGCGCTGCCGCGCAGGATGACGAAGGCCACGATGGCCTGGCCGGTGGTCTCGTCCTTGGCGCCCACGACGGCCGCCTCGGCGACGGCGGGGTGCGAGACGAGCGCCGACTCCACTTCGGTCGTCGAGATGTTGTGGCCCGACACCAGCATCACGTCGTCGACCCGGCCGAGCAGCCAGATGTCGCCGTCGTCGTCCTTCTTGGCGCCGTCGCCCGCGAAGTACTTGCCCTCGAAGCGCGACCAGTAGGTTTCGATGAACCGCTGGTCGTCGCCCCAGATGGTGCGCAGCATCGACGGCCACGGCTCGGTCAGGACCAGGTAGCCGCCCCCGCCGTCCGGGACCTCGTGGCCCTCGTCGTCCACGACCGTGGCGCCGATACCGGGCAGGGCGCGCTGCGCCGAGCCGGGCTTGGTCTCGGTGACGCCCGGCAGCGGGGAGATCATCATCGCGCCGGTCTCGGTCTGCCACCAGGTGTCCACGATCGGGCAGCGGTCGCCGCCGATGTGCTTGCGGTACCAGATCCAGGCCTCGGGGTTGATCGGCTCGCCGACCGAGCCCAGCACGCGCAGGCTCGACAGGTCGAACTTCGCGGGGATGTCGTCGCCCCACTTCATGAACGTACGGATCGCCGTGGGCGCGGTGTAGAGGATGGTGACGCCGTACTTCTGCACGACCTCCCAGAACCGGCCCTGGTGCGGGGTGTCCGGGGTGCCCTCGTACATCACCTGGGTGGCGCCGTTGGTGAGCGGTCCGTAGACGATGTAGGAGTGCCCGGTCACCCAGCCGATGTCGGCGGTGCACCAGTAGACGTCGCTCTCCGGCTTGAGGTCGAAGACGGCGTGGTGGGTGTACGAGGCCTGCGTGAGGTAGCCGCCGGAGGTGTGCAGGATGCCCTTCGGCTTCCCCGTGGTCCCCGAGGTGTACAGGATGAAGAGCGGGTGCTCGGCATCGAAGGCCTGCGGGGTGTGCTCGGTGGACTGGCGGCCGACCGCGTCGTGCCACCACACGTCCCGGCCCTCGGTGAAGGCGGTGTCCTGGCCGGTGCGGCGGACCACGAGGACGTGCTCGACCTGCGGGCACTTGGCGACGGCCTCGTCGATGGCGGGCTTGAGCGCGCTGGGCTTGCCGCGGCGGTAGCCGCCGTCGGCGGTGATCACCAGCTTGGCGTCGGCGTCCTGGATGCGGGAGGCGACGGCGTCGGCGGAGAAGCCGCCGAAGACCACCGAGTGCGCGGCACCGACCCGGGCGCACGCGAGCATCGCGACGACCGCCTCGGGGATCATCGGCAGGTAGACGGCGACCCGGTCGCCCGCCCGCACACCGAGTTCGGTGAGGGCGTTGGCGGCCTGCGAGACCTCGTCCTTGAGCTGCGCGTAGGTGATCGAGCGGCTGTCGCCGGGCTCGCCCTCGAAGTGGATGGCGACGCGGTCGCCGTTGCCGGCCTCGACGTGCCGGTCCACGCAGTTGTACGCCACGTTCAGCTTGCCGTCGGCGAACCACTTCGCGAAGGGCGGGTTGCTCCAGTCGAGCGTCTGCGTCGGCTCGGTGTCCCAGGTCAGCCGCCGGGCCTGCTCGGCCCAGAAGCCCAGCCGGTCCGCGTCGGCCTGCGCGTACGCCGCCTCGGTCACGTTGGCGGTGGCGGCCAGATCGGCGGGCGGTGCGAACCGCCGCTCCTCTTTGAGCAGATTGGCCAGGCTGTCATTGCTCACGACATCTCCCTTTCCCAGGGTGTCCGTTGTGTCCCCGGGCATAGCTCATCAGGTCAGACGCCCAGGTGACAAGGGGTAGCCGGGAATTGGTTTAGACCTATGCCACGACTGGGCCCGCACGCCGCAGGGTACGCGCCGTCCTCGGACCCGGACGGCGCACGAATGGCCCCTTCCCGCTGCAGGGTGCGAGAAGGGGCCAACAGCTTGCACGGATACGGGAGGGTATCGGTTCGAACGGGATACCGGTCAGGCGTTCTGGCCCACACTGTCGAAAACCCGACAATCGAAGAAGTCCTCGCCCTCCGACAGCAGGTACGCCTGGGCCTCGCCCACGTGGAAGTACATCCCGTGCAGCTCCAGCGTGCCCTCGGCCAGCCGTCGGGCCACCGACTCGTGGGCCCGCAGGTGCTCCAGCTGCTGCACCACATTGGTCAGGCACAGCTGCTCGACGGCGTCCGCCGGGAGCCGGCCCGCGATCCTGGCCCAGGCGTGGTGCCGGCTGGCCATCCGCTCCAGGCTGGGCAGCCCGTGCCGCAGCCAGCGGCGCAGCGGGGTCATCGGGGCTCCCGGGTGGGAGTTCAGCAGGGCCTGCATGGCCCCGCAGCCCGAGTGCCCGCACACCGTGATGCTGTCGACCTTGAGCACGTCGACGGCGTACTCGATGGCCGCCGCGACGGAATCGTCGGTGGCCTCGGCGCCGGGCAGGGGGACGAGGTTGCCCACGTTGCGGACGGTGAACAGGTCCCCGGGGCCGCTGGCCGTGATCATGCTGGTCACCAGGCGGGAGTCCGCGCAGGTCAGGAAGAGCTGTGAGGGCCGCTGCCCCTCGCGGGCCAGCCGGGCCAGCTCGTCGCGGACGTGCGGGGCGGTGTCCCGCTGGAAGGCGCTGATCCCGTTGGCCAGTTGACCCGCCCCCGGGCGCCGCCGGGCGGCGGTCGACGCGTCGGGCGAGCCGGCCGCGCTGGGGATCGTACGGGTGGCCGTGCCCCAGGTTTCGGGGGTGGGGGCGGCGGGTGCGACGGGGTGGTCGGCCGTGCGGGCCGCGCGGTGGTCGCAGTGGTTCTGCCACGGGGTCCAGGGGCGGCAGCAGTGGTGCGGCCCGCGCCCCTCGCCCCGGTGGCCGCCTGCCCCGCCGATCGCGGTGCTCCCGCCGGCCGGTACCTGTCCGGATCCGGTGGGGAAGGCGTGGCCCGGTTCCGTACTCGTGTCCGTCCCGGGCGCCGTCCCGGTGGGCCGTGTGTGGTCCCCGCGGGAGATGGCGGCCCCGGCCCGACCGGTGAGCTCCATGGAACCCCCGTGCGCGCGGTGGGAGTCCTGCCAGTCCTGGAGGATCTCGTAGGCGGCGTGGTCGATGAACGAGCCGTCCAACTCGACGACGACGTACGCTCCGTGCGGGATCGAGTTCAGCACCCGGCTCAGGCGCGGCACGGCGAGGAAGGTCAACTGCCCCCGCGCCAGCACCCGGTGGACGCCGTCCACCTCGTCCAGGGTGATCCTCGTGCGTGCCAGCCGGTGCAGGGCCAGGGCCACGGCCACGGCGATGCCGACGGCGACGCCCTCCAGGACCCCGCCCAGCACCACGGCCACGATGGTGGCCGCGTAGACCAGGACCTCCCGGTACCGGGTGACGGTCCTCAGGTGCGTGATGCTGACCACCTGGAGGCCGACGGCCAGTACCAGCGCCGCCAGTGCCGCGAGCGGGATCAGGTCGAGCACGGGGACGAGCAGTCCGGCCGCGAGCACCACCCACAGCCCGTGCAGCATGGCTGACTTGCGGCTGGCGGCGCCGGACTTGACGTTCGCCGCGCTGCGTACGGCCACCGCCGCGACGGGCAGCCCGCCGAGCAGCCCGGAGGCGATGTTGGCCGCGCCCTGCCCCCGCAACTCGCGATCGAGGTCGGCGCGGGGCGGGCGGTCGCCCGGACCCCGCTCGGTGGCGATCAGCTTGTCGGTGGCGACCGAGGACATCAGGGATTCGACGCTGCCGACCAGGGTGATGGTCAGCACGGCGGCGATGAGCCCGAGCACCGGGCCCTGCGGCAGCTCCGGAAGTGCGTGGCTGCTCCAGGACGGCAGGTCCACCCGGGGCAGGTCGAGCCCGGCCAGGGCCGCGAAGGCGGTGGCCGTGGCGACCGCCGCCAGTGCGGCGGGCACCTTGCGCAGGGCCCGGCCCGCCCGCCCCGGGATCCGGGACCAGCCCAGCAGCACGCACAGCGTCAGCGCGCTCACCCCGAGCGCGGCCGGATGCAGATCGGCCAACTGGGCGGGCAGCCCCAGCACGTTGGCGACCGCCGAGCTTTGCGGGGTGCCGCCGAGGACGATGTGCAGCTGGGCCAGCGCGATGGTCACGCCGATGCCGGCCAGCATTCCGTGCATGATCGCCGGGCTGACCATCAGGGCCGAGCGCGCGGTGCGCAGGAAGGCCAGCCCGAGCTGGCAGCAGCCGGCCAGGACCGTGATGGCGCAGGTGGTGCGCCAGCCGTAGTGCTGGATCAACCCGGCCGTCACCACGGTGAGTCCGGCGGTCGGTCCGCTCACCTGGAGCGGGGCACCACCGAGCCGTCCGGCCACGATCCCGCCCACCGCGGCGGCCACCAGCCCCGCCTGCAAGGGGGCTCCGGTGGCCAGGGCGATGCCCAGGGAGAGGGGCAGTGCGATCAGGAAAACGGCGACGGACGCGGACAGATCCGCGTGGAGCCCCTTGGCGCGCGGTGCGCCGCCATCGGGGCCTTTGGTCATGGAGGGGGATGGGGCTGTCGTCATGGGTTCCCGTCTCCTCTGAGGAGGGATGAAGCGGCGGGAGTCTCAACACTCGGTAAATGGATGGTAATGGAGAGTAAAGAGCAGTGGTAGGTAATGCGGGCAAATGGCCTACGAATTAGCACTCAGGGGTGAATAAGTATTTTGTCTGGCTTGTCACACCATCCTTAAAGCGGACCGCATGGGACGTTGCGTCGCGGAAGTCCTGCGAGGGAACAGCGAGGGAGAGGTGTGCGGATGATCGCCGCCACGAAGAAGATCGCCGGCGGCCTGGTCGCCACGGCCCTGGTGCTGGGCGTTGCCGGGTGCAGCACCTCCGAGCCCGCCAAGTCCGGTTCCCCGGGCGGTCAGAACGCCAGGAAGGGCGCCGTCCCGGAGGCGCCCGGCAGCGTCAACCGTCCCATCGGTGACGGTTCGACGGCCTACACCGGCACGCAGCCGAACGTGCAGAAGCCGCAGAAGCTGAAGCCCGGCGAGAAGCCCCCGCAGTTCGTGGTGTTCTCGTGGGACGGGGCCGGCGAGGACAGCCAGAAGCTCTTCTCGCACTTCCGCGAGGTCGGCAAGCAGTACAACGCCCGGATGACGTACTTCCTCAGCGGCGTGTACATGCTGCCGGAGGAGAAGCGTTCCCTCTACACCGCCCCGCAGCACTCTCCGGGCCTTTCCGACATCGGCTTCGGCGACCTCCAGGGCATCAAGGACACCGCCACCCAGGTCCGCGAGGCCTGGCTGGAGGGCAACGAGATCGGCACCCACTTCAACGGCCACTTCTGCGGTCCCGACGGCGGCGTCGGCACCTGGTCGGTGGAGGAGTGGAAGAGCGAGATCAACCAGGCCAAGGCGTTCGTCAAGGGCTGGAAGACGAACACGCCGGGCCTGAAGGACCAGGCGGCGCTGCCCTTCGACTACGACAAGGAGCTCATCGGCGCCCGCACCCCCTGCCTCGAAGGCCAGAAGAACTTCATGCTGGCGGCGAAGGACATGGGCTTCCGCTACGACTCCAGCGGCATCAGCAAGCAGATCTGGCCCAAGAAGACGGACGGACTCTGGGACATCCCGCTCCAGCTGGTGCCCATGCCGGGCCGCGCCTTCGACACGCTGAGCATGGACTACAACTACATGGTCAACCAGTCCGGCACGACCTCGCAGGGCGACCCCTCGCAGCACGAGTACTGGGGCGACCAGATGCGCGACGGCCTGCACCAGGCCTTCGACCGGGTCTACCAGGGCAACCGGGCGCCGCTGATCATCGGCAACCACTTCGAGTCGTGGAACGGCGGCACCTACATGCGGGCCGTCGAGGAGTCCATCAAGACGATGTGCACCAAGCCGGAGGTCCGCTGCGTGCCGTTCCGCGAGCTGGCCGACTGGCTGGACGCCCAGGACCCCAAGACGCTCGAGTGGATGCGCGGTCTCGACGTCGGCGAGGCCCCGAAGGAGGGCTGGACGAAGTTCCTGACCGCGGGGCCGCCGCCCGCGCCGCCGACGGCCCCGGCCGCGGTCAAGCCGGCTGAGGAGTCGGCAGGGGGGTCGGACGAGGGCTGACCAGCGCCTCGTTCAGGACGAAACCGGGGTCGATCTGGTCCGCCAGGTCGACCCCGGTCTTGGCGTTGCCCCAGCTCTCCGCGTTGCGCAGGTGGAAGTGGACCATCTGCTCGGTGTACCTGCCCCAGTCGCGGTCGGCGTAGGAGTCCTCGGCCGCGTCCTGGAGCGCCTGGAGCGCGAGCCGGTTGGTCGCCTCCAGCAGTTCGAACCGGGCCGGCCGGCCCTTCTCCATCGCCCGCACCCAGTCGGAGTGCCCGAAGGTGACCAGCAGGTCCTCGCCCACCTCGTCCTGGAGGAACTCGATGTCCTCCGGCCCCTGCACCTTGTTCCCGACCACCTTGAGCGCGATCCCGAAGTCCCGCGCGTACTCCTTGTACTGGCGGTAGACGGACACGCCCTTGCGGGTCGGCTCGGCGACGAGGAAGGTCAGGTCGAAGCGGGTGAACATGCCCGAGGCGAAGGAGTCCGACCCGGCCGTCATGTCGACGACGACGTACTCCTCCGGGCCGTCGACCAGGTGGTTGAGGCAGAGTTCCACCGCGCCGACCTTCGAGTGGTAGCAGGCCACCCCGAGGTCCGCCTCGGTGAACGGCCCCGTCGCCATCAGCCGTACGGGATCGCCGTCGAGCAGCAGCGTGCGCGCGCAGGCCTCGTACACCGGGTTGTCCTCGGTGACCCGCAGCAGCCGCGAACCGGCGCCGGGCGGCGTGGTCTTGATCATGCTGTCGGTCGACGCGATGCGCGGGTTCGACCCGCGCAGGTACTCCTTGATGAGGGGGAGGTGCGCGCCCAGGGCGGGCAGTGCGGCCGCCTCGTCCTCACCGAGCCCGAGGGCGGCTCCGAGGTGCTGGTTGATGTCGGCGTCCACCGCGACGACGGGGGCTTCATTGGCTGCGAGGTGGCGGATGAAGAGGGAGGACAGCGTGGTCTTCCCGCTGCCGCCCTTTCCCACGAAAGCGATCTTCATGTTCACCAAGCGTAGTGGAACCGTCGCGGGGTGTGGTCAAGCTGAGTGAAGAAGACCACTCCAAGGAGGGGTCGGTGCTAAGGGTGCGCAGTGCGTAGGCTCCCTACTTATGAGTAGCGCTTCTGACCCGCTGGCGGCCCTGGGTTCCCTTCCGGGCGTCGCAGAGTCCGTGGATTCCGTACGCAAGGCCGTGGACCGGGTCTACGGGCACCGCGTCATGCGCCGGCGCGGTGCGGAGATCACTTCGGAGGCCGCGCTGCGCGGTGCGCGGGGGAGCGCGGCGCTGTCCGGCGCCGACTGGGCGCTGGAGGAGGTGCGCCGGCGGACCGACTTCGGCGCCGAGGCCGAGGCGCTGACCGTGGGCGCGGCTCTGCGCCTGACCGCCGAGGCGGGCCAGCTGCTGAGCATCTGGCGCCAGTCGCCGCTACGGGTCCTCGCGCGGCTGCACCTCGTGGCGTCCGGGTCGGCCGGGGCCGACGACGCCGTGGGCCGGCCGCGGCTGGCCGGAGAACCGGTGGACGAGCCCCTGGTGGACCTTCCGCTTCCCAGTGCCGACGAGGTGGCGGGGCGGCTGGACGGCCTGTCCCGCCTGATCATCGCGGGCGGCTCGGCCCCCGCTCTGATCACGGGCGCGGTGGTGCACGGCGAACTCCTGGCCCTGCGGCCCTTCGGTACGTACAACGGCCTGGTCGCGCGCGCCGCCGAACGCATCGTGCTGATCAACAGCGGTCTCGACCCCAAGGCGATCTGCCCGGCGGAGGTCGGCCACGCCGAACAGGGGTCGAAGGCCTACCTGGAGGCCTTCGGGGGCTACGTGTCCGGGACCCCGGAGGGGGTGGCGGCCTGGATCGCGCACTGCGGCCGGGCGATCGAACTCGGCGTGCGCGAGTCGACGGCGGTCTGCGAAGCGCTCCAGCGCGGCGCGGCCTGAGTCCGGGGCTGGTCCGGGCGCGGGTTCCGGGCTCGGGACCGGCCCGGAACAGGGTTGCGGCGACACCGTACTGCTCTGGTGTCGCCGCTGGCATTTACGCCCAGTTACCAAGCGTCCTCGATATATGCCCATCAGGTCGGGAGCTTTGCCCGGTTACCTGGTGCGGCTGGCCCGTAATCGACGGGTCGACGTCGCGTGGGTGCTCGGCGTTCATGCTTCGGTCCGTGGGCCTTACTGCGTTTTAAAGATGATCCTCTCGGATGTTCTTTGGTCTCGCGGGCCGTTGACTCCTTTCTACTCCGCTTCCGACCCGAGCGAAACCCCTGGCCCGAGTTCTTTACTTTCCAGGGCGAGCCTGGGCGATTCGGACATCGCGAATCGCCCAGGTCAGGACATCCGGGTGCGGGGTCGGAGCCAGGGGCGGGGTCAGGCGGAGGCGGCCGCTCGGCGGCGGCTGGCGTACCAGACGAGACCGGCGGTGGCCGCGGCCGCTCCGACCGCCGCCACGGCGACGAGCGCCGGCCGCGCGGGCATCGACAGCGCGGGCAGCCGCTGCTTCAGCCGCACCGGCTTGCTGAACACCAGGACCGGCCACTCGCGCGCCACCGCCTCCCGGCGCAGCGCCCGGTCCGGATTGACCGCGTGCGGGTGCCCGACGGCTTCGAGCATCGGCACATCGGTGAACGAGTCGCTGTACGCGTAGCAGCGGGCGAGGTCGTACCCCTCGGACTCCGCGAGCTCCCGCACGGCTTCCGCCTTCGTGGGCCCGTAGGCGTAGTACTCGATCTCCCCGGTGAAGCAGCCGTCCTCGCCGACCACCATGCGGGTGGCCACGACCCGGTCCGCGCCGAGCATCTCGCCGATCGGCTCGACGACTTCGGCGCCGGAGGTCGACACGATCACCACGTCACGGCCCGCGGTGTGGTGGGCCTCGATGAGGGACGCGGCCTCGTCGTAGATGATCGGGTCGATCAGGTCGTGGAGCGCTTCGGCGACGATCTCCCGGACCTGCTGCACGTTCCACCCCTTGCAGAGGGCGGACAGGTACTCGCGCATCCGCTCCATCTGGTCGTGGTCGGCGCCGCCTGCCAGGAAGATGAACTGTGTGTACGCGGTGCGCAGCACGGCCCGCCGGTTGATCAGGCCGCCCTGGTAGAAGGACTTGCTGAACGTCAGAGTGCTGGACTTCGCAATGACCGTCTTGTCCAGGTCGAAGAAGGCAGCGGTCCGAGGCGAGGAGTGCGGCAAGGGCTGATTTTCCACGCACCGAGCATATGCGCCCACCATTCGGCGTAAGGTGTGGCGCGTGGGTTTGCCTGAGAGGGCTCTCGGGTACACCATGGAAGTCACGGATCGTTCGCGACCGTGCTAACCCGGTCTGGCTCCTCCCCCCCCGAGTCGGACCGTGGGGACGACCCCCGCTCTCCCCCCCGGCGGGGGTCGTCGCATGTCCGGACGCGGTTTGCGTCCCATGCCTTCGGCCTTCAGTGACCATCAGCCCGGCCCTCCTTCTTCGATGGGCCCGCCTGTCACAGGCCCTCACCCCCTCGAACTCGTCACGCTCCGTAGTGGTTCCGGCGCGCTCCGGAACTCACCTGATGGGGTGGCGAAGTTATTCACAGCCGCCTTCTTGTCCACAGTTTTGGAGCAAGATCCACTCCTTTTTCCGGATCGCTGCACCGTGATTCCAGCCGCGAAGTCCGCGGCTCGTGGATTTGCAGTGAGAAGGGGGCGGAGATCGTGGCTGGATCGAAGTCGTGTGGAGCGACGGAGCCCGTGGTGGCCGGTGGGGGCGGGCTGCCCGTCCGTGCGATCGGGGCGGGGCCCGGTGGCGGGCGGCCGCTGATCATCACCGAGGATCCGCTGCTGCTCGACGACCTGCTGCGGCTGTGCGCCGCCGCCGGGGCCGAGCCGCATGTGCAGCATGCGGTGCCGGAGCAAAGCGGAGGCGGCGGTGACCGCGGTGGCGGGGGTGACGGGAGCGTCCGCGGCGGGCCCGGGCCGCGAGGCGCCGTGGGGTGGGAATCGGCCCCGCTCGTACTGGTCGGCGACGACGCCGCCCGCCGGGTGAGCGGAGCGCCGCGCAGGGACGGGGTGTTCCTCGTCGGCCGGGACCTCGACGACCCCCACGTGTGGCAGCGGGCGGTGGAGATCGGTGCCGAGGAGGTGCTGCGGCTCCCCGACGCCGAGAGCCTGCTCGTGGACCGCATCGCCGATGTGGTGGAAGGGGCCGGGCGGCCCGCCCTGGCGGTCGGTGTGATCGGAGGCAGCGGCGGGGCCGGCGCCTCCACCCTGGCCTGCGCCCTCGCGCTGCGGGCCGCCCGCGCCGGGGAACGCACCATCCTCATCGACGGCGACCCGCTCGGCGGGGGCATGGACGTCCTGCTCGGCGGTGAGACCGCCGAAGGGCTGCGCTGGCCGGACTTCGCCGCCTCGCGCGGCCGGGTCGGGGCCGGGGCGCTGGAGGAGTCCCTGCCCGAACTGCACGCGCTACGGGTGCTGAGCTGGGACCGAGGGGACCGGGTGGTCGTGCCGCCCGCCGCCATGCGGTCGGTCGTGGCCGCCGCGCGCAGGCGGGGCGGGGTCGTGGTGGTCGACCTGCCCCGGCGGGTGGACGAGGCCGTGGCGGAGGTGCTGGCCCAGCTGGACCTGGTGCTGCTCGTGGTGCCCGGCGAACTGCGGTCGGTGGCCGCGGCGGGGCGGGTGGCCGCCGGGGTGCGGATGGTGGCCCGGGACGTGCGGGTCGTCGTACGGGGGCGCTGCCGGGAAGGGCTCGACGCCGAAGCGGTCGCGCGGCTGCTGGGGGCGCCGCTGGCCGGTGAGGTGCCGGTGGAGGTGGGGCTTCCGGGGAGGGTGGCGGAGGGGGAACCGCCGGGTGCGCGCGGCCCGTTGGCCCGCTTCTGCGACGGCTTCTGGCAGCGGGTGCTCGGCTCCGCGCAGGGGGTGCCGGCATGAGCGCCGTGCTGCTGGACGCGGTGCGCCGGCACCTGGCCGAGAGCGGGGCGGAGCCCACCCCGGCCCGGGTCGCGGCGGCCCTGCGGGCCCGGGGCCGACTCCTCGGAGACGCGGAAGTGCTGGGCGTGGCCGAGGAGCTGCGCTCCGAACTGGTCGGTGCCGGGCCGCTGGAGCGGCTGCTCGCCGACCCCGAGGTCACCGATGTGCTGGTGGCCGCCCCGGACCGTGTGTGGGTGGACCGGGGCGGCGGGCTGGAGCTGACGGCGGTGACCTTCCCCGACGCCGAGGCCGTGCGCAGGCTGGCCCAGCGGCTGGCCGCCGTCGCCGGCCGGCGGCTGGACGACGCCCGGCCCTGGGTGGACGCCCGGCTGCCCGACGGCACCCGGCTGCACGCAGTGCTTCCCCCGGTCTCCGTCGGATCGGCCTGCCTGTCGCTGCGCGTGGTGCGGCCCAAGGCGTTCACGCTGGACGAGCTGGTGGCCGCCGGGACCCTGCCGCCCGGCGGGCAGCGACTGCTCCGGGCGATGATCGAGGCCCGGCTGTCGTTCCTCGTCTCCGGAGGGACGGGTACGGGCAAGACGACCCTGCTCAGCGCCCTGTTGGGGCTAGTCGGGCCGGGCGAGCGGATCGTGCTGGCGGAGGACTCCGCCGAACTGCGCCCCGACCATCCGCATGTGGTGCGGCTGGAGACCCGGCCCGCCAATCAGGAGGGAGCCGGGCTGGTCACCCTGGCCGACCTGGTCCGCCAGGCCTTGCGGATGCGCCCCGACCGGCTGGTGGTCGGCGAGGTGCGGGGCGCCGAGGTGGCCGACCTGCTCGCCGCCCTGAACACCGGGCACGAAGGCGGCTGCGGCACGGTGCACGCCAATGCCGCCGCGCACGTTCCCGCCCGGCTGGAGGCGCTCGGGACGGCCGCCGGGCTCGACCGGGCCGCCCTGCACAGCCAGTTGGCGGCCGCGCTGACCCTGGTGGTCCACCTGGTCCGGGATCGGGCCGGGCGGCGCAGGGTGGCCGAGGTGCACGTACTGGAGCGGGATCCGGCCGGGCTGGTGGTGACCGTTCCGGCACTGCGCTGGGGAAGCCGCGGTTTCGTACGGGAGCGGGGCTGGGCGCGGCTCGGTCCGCTGCTGGGAGGTGCCCGGTGAACGTCGTGCCGCCGGTGCCGGTGCCCGTTTTCGCGGGGGTGCTGTGTGCCGGTGCGGCCGCCTGGGTGCTGGCCGGCGGGGACCGACTGCCGCGGCGGGCCCGGCTGGTGCTGGCCGGGGGCGGCCCGGTGGTGCCGGACGGACCGGTACGCGGGCGGCGGCCGGCGGCCCTGCTGTGGGCGCGGGCCGCGCAGCGGCGGGAGTGGGTTGCGCTCGCGGCCGGGCTGGTGGTCGCCGCCCTGGGCGGATCGGTGATTCCGCTGGCGCTCGGGGCGCTGTCGGTGCCGTTGGTGCGGCGCTGGCTGCGGGCCCGGGAGCGCGAGCGGGCCCGCGGGGCCCGGGCAGCGGAGGTGGTGGCGCTGTGCGGGGCCGTGGTGGGGGAGTTGCGGGCCGGGTCCCAGCCCGGACGGGCGCTGACGGTGGCGATGCGCCGTACGGCGGCCGGTCCGGGTGGCCCGGGCGCGGCCGAGGCGGCGGTGCTGGCCGCGGCGGCCTTCGGCGGGGACGTGGCCGGGGCGCTGCACGAGGCGGCCCGGGAGCCGGGCGCCGAGGGGCTGGCCGGGATGGCGGCCTGCTGGCGGGTCTCCGTGGACGGCGGCGCGGGACTGGCGGCCGGACTGGACCGGCTGGAAGGGGCGTTGCGGGCCGAACGGGACCGGGAGGAGTCGCTGCGGGCCCAGTTGGCGGGAGCCAGGTCGACGACGGTGGTGCTCGCGCTGCTGCCGCTGGTGGGGCTGCTGATCGGTACCGGGCTCGGGGCGGATCCGCTGCGGGTGCTGCTGCACTCCCCGGTCGGGTGGGGCTGCCTGCTGGCGGGCGGGGTGCTGGAGGCGCTGGGGCTGCTGTGGTGCCGGCGGATCGTGCGGACGGGGGAGCGGTGATGGGCGGGCCCGTGGTCCACAGGCTGGGGATGGCGCTGTGCCTGGCGGTGATGGCGTGGTGCCTGGTGTCGGGGTGCGCGGCGCGGCTGCGGCGGCGGGCGGCCCGGCGCAGACTCGCGGAGCTCTTCCCGGTGCGGCGGGCGCGGGAGGGGCCGGCGTGGCGCCCCCGCGTACGGGCGGCGCTGCTGGCCTGGGCGGGACCGGCCGGGGCGCTCCTGGCGGGCTGGCTGCTCGTCGGCGGGGTGCCGGGGGTGCTGATCGGATGCGGGGCGGCGTTCGGGGCGTGGCGGGTGCTGGCCCGGTCCCGGTCCCGGCCGTCGGCGGGGTTCGATCCCCGGGAGGCCGAGCGGCAGTTGCCCTTCGCCGCGGATCTGCTGGCCGCCTGTCTGGCGGCGGGGGCGGGGCCCGTGGAGGCGGCCGAGGTGGTGGGGGAATCGCTGGGCGGGCCGGTGGGCGAGCGGTTGGCGCTCGCGGGCGCGGAGCTGCGGCTCGGGGGTGAACCGGGCGCCGCGTGGGGGAGGTTGGCGCGGATACCGGGTGCCCGGGGGCTGGCGGAGTGCCTGGAGCGGGCCGCCCGGACCGGGGCGCCGGCCGCGGAGCCCGTCTCCCGCCTGGCGGCGGCACTGAGGGCGGAACGCTCCCGGCAGGCGGGCGCCAGGGCGCAGCGGGCGGCGGTGCTCGTCACGGCGCCGGTCGGGCTGTGCTTCCTGCCCGCTTTCCTCGCGGTCGGGGTGGCACCGGTGGTGATCGGAATGGCCTCCGGACTGCTGTCGGGCAGCTGAAAGAACGACCCGGAACACATCTGAAATCACATCAAGAACGTAATCCCACAGGAGGTTGTCATGAGGATCATCTGGTTTCGTGTGCGGACGGCGCTGAACGGCCGCTCGGGCGACGCGGGAATGTCGACTTCGGAATACGCCATGGGCACGATCGCCGCGTGTGCGTTCGCCGCCGTTCTGTACAAGGTGGTGACGAGTGACGTGGTCTCGGCGGCACTTCAGTCGACCATCGGGAAGGCGCTCGATGCGCCCTTCTGAGCGAAAACCGCCGGGAATCGGAGACCGGGGATATGTGACGGCCGAGGCCGCTCTGATCATTCCGGCACTGGTGCTGTTCGCGGCGCTGCTGGTGTGGGCGCTGATGGCGGCGGCCGCGCAGATCCGGTGTGTGGACGCCGCGCGGGCCGGTGCCCGGGCGGCGGGCCGGTCGGAACCGGCGGAGGCCGCGGTGGCGGCGGCCCGCGCGGCCGCCCCGCCGGGGGCGCGGGTGGAGCTGGAGCGGTCGGGGGACCTGTGGCGGGTCAGGGTCGAGGCCCCGGCACCCGGTCCGGCGGGGCTGCCGGTGCGGATCGGGGCGCAGGCGGTGGCCCTGGCGGAGGACAGCGTGGGGGCGCCGCCGTGAGCCGGGAGCGGGGCTCGGCGACGGTGTGGGCCACGGTGGTCGCCACGGCCCTGGTGGCGGTGTTCGGGGGCGTCCTGCTGCTCGGGCAGGCGGTGGTGGCCCGGCACCGGGCGGGGGCGGCCGCGGATCTGGCGGCCCTGGCCGCGGCGGTGACGTGGGTGCGGGGGCCGGAGGGGGCCTGTGCCGTGGCCGGGCGGGTGGCGCGGGCTCAGGGGGCGGAGGTGGCGGTGTGCCGGGTCGGGGGTGAGGTGGCCGAGGTCACGGCCCGGGTCCGGACGGGGCCCTTCGCCCCGGCGGTACCGGCCCGTGCCGGTCCGGCGGCGCCGCTCCCGGAGGGCTGAGCCCGTCTGCCGCTGCGCGGAGCCGCGCCCCGCCCCGCCCTTCGCCCTCCCCCCAGACTCCGTCCGGGGGACCCCAGCCGGGTCTCCGCCCCGGACCCCTCTCGGGGGCTCCGCCCCCGTACCCCCGCGCCTCAAACGCCGGCGGGGCTGAAAGATCCCGGGGCTCCGCTCTGGACCCCG
>NZ_JBHWBP010000066.1:0-31083 GCF_042735575.1 Streptomyces sp. NPDC059564
GGCCGCGCCGTCGGCCGCCGCCGCGCCCGCGCCGCCCGCGCCCGCCGCGCCCACCGGGTCCTCGTCCCGGCTCACCCCCAGTGCCCAGCTGACCCAGACCTATTGGGCCACGGCCAAGTACCTCCGGCACCAGACGGCCGTCGCCGCCGGGTACGTCCCCGACAAGTACTGCGTCGTCAACCCGTCGGGCGGCGCCGGCGCCCTCGGCTACCCGCACTTCAACCACGCCTACGACGGCTCCCTCGACCCGAAGAAGCCCACGGCCCTGCTCTACGAGGGCGACGGCGCGGGCCACTGGCGCCTCGCGGGCCTCGAATGGATGGTCGTGGACAAGGACGGCCGGGAGGACACCGACGACGACCGGCCCTCCCTGTTCGGCCGGCCCTTCCTCGGCCCGCTGCCCGCCCGCTACCCGGGGCAGAAGGTCCACTACTCGCTCCACCTGTGGCTGTGGAAGAACAACCCCGCCGGACGGTTCGAGCCCTTCAACACGTCGGTGGTGTGCCGCCCCGGCACCACCAGGCCCCGCCCGGTCGCCCCCGCCCCGACCCCCTGATCGGTCGGCCCCCGTTCGGACGTCCGCCGCGTGCACGGCCCCCGCACCGCCGGGAAGGTGGACGAAACGGTTCCACGTCACCAGGAGTTCCGATGCCCGTTCGCAGCCTGAAGACCGCTCTCGTCTGCGCGGCCGCCGTGTCGCTCGGCCTGGCCGCCGTCGCCCCGGCCCACGGGGTCGACGGCCCGGCGCCCGACCCCACCAACAAGCAGGCCATGCGGGACATGGCGACGGCGATCCGGGTGACGGCCAAGTACGTGGACGAGCGGGAGGCCCTCAAGGACGGCTACGTCCCGCACGGCGAGGCGTGCATGAGCAACCCGTTCGGGGTCGGCTCCATGGGCTACCACTACGTCAAGGAAGCCAACTGGGGTTCGAAGGACCCCGCCAAACCGACCGCGCTCCTCTACAGCTACGTGAAGGACCGCAAGGGCCGGCGCAAGCTCCAGACCGTGGAGTGGATGTCCACCGACCGCGACCAGGACCTGAAGACCACCGACGACCGGCCGAGCATGTTCGGCCTCCCCTTCGACGGCCCGATGCCGGGCCACTGGACGGGCATGCCCAAGCACTACGACCTGCACATGTGGGCGTACGAGAAGAACCCGGCGGGCCGCTTCCACAACTGGAACCCCGCCCTGCCCTGCCCCAACAAGCCCCCTCAGGTCCCGGGCACGGCCACCCCGTCGACCCACGCCCACGGCCACTAGTCCGGGCCCGCACGGCCCGTCAAGTGCTTCCCGCATATGACTCACCCATAAGGGCGGTGTCTCGCGAATCCCCGGCGCTACGCTGGTCGCACTCGCAAGACTCCGCCGCATGGGAGCACTGATGAGCGTCGAATCCGCAGCGCCGCAGCCTGAACCGAAGCCGGAGCCGGAGCTCCGCTGGCCGATCCCGCCGGCGGGCGGCTGGACCGCGGACGACCTGGACACGCTTCCGAATCTGCCTCCGCACACGGAGCTGATCGACGGGAGCCTGATCTTCGTGAGTCCGCAGACCCGATTCCACTGGCGCGCGGTGAGTTTCCTCGAACAGCGACTACAGGCGGCGGCGCCGGACGGGCTCGAGGCGGTGCGGGAGTTCACCATCGACATCGACCGTCACAACCGCCCGGAACCGGACGTGATCGTCGTACCGGAGGAAGCCGACGAGGATCTGGACCAGACGCGGATCCCCGCCGAATCCGTCCGGCTCGCGATCGAAGTGGCGTCCCCCGAATCCATCTCGCGTGACCGCGAAACCAAGCCGCTGAAGTACGCGCGGGCAGGCATCGTCCACTACTGGCGGGTCGAGAACAGGGACGGCCGGGCAGTCGTCTACGTCTACGAGCTCGACCCGGCCACGAAGAAGTACGTCGCCACCGGCATCTTCCACGACCGGCTGAAGGTCTCCGTCCCCTTCCCCGTCGACCTCGACCTCACCGAGATCACGCCGAAGCGACAACGGCCCGAGTAGCCGTCCGCACACGCGACTGGGCCCGGCTCCCCCGAGGGAGCCGGGCCCAGTCACCTCCCGCAACCGGTCAGCGCACGAACGTGCTCGCCTGCCCCGCCAGGTCCAGGAAGTACTGCGGGGCCAGGCCCAGGACCAGGGTGACCGCGACGCCCACCGCGATGGTCGTCATCGTCAGCGGCGAGGGGACGGCCACCGTCGGGCCGTCCGCCTTCGGCTCGCTGAAGAACATCAGCACGATCACCCGGATGTAGAAGAACGCGGCGATGGCGGACGAGATGACACCGACCACGACCAGCACCCCGGCGCCGCCCTCCGCCGCCGCCTTGAACACGGCGAACTTGCCCGCGAAACCGGAGGTCAGCGGGATGCCCGCGAAGGCCAGCAGGAACACGGCGAAGACCGCCGCCGTCAGCGGCGAACGCCGCCCCAGCCCCGCCCACTTGGACAGGTGCGTGGCCTCGCCGCCCGCGTCGCGCACCAGCGTGACCACCGCGAACGCGCCGATCGTCACGAACGAGTAGGCCAGCAGGTAGAAGAGGACGGACTGGACGCCCTCCGCAGAGGTCGCGATCACACCGGCCAGGATGAAGCCGGCGTGCGCGATCGAGGAGTACGCCAGGAGCCGCTTCACGTCGGTCTGGGTCACGGCGATGACCGCGCCCGCGAGCATCGTGACGATCGCGATGCCCCACATCACCGGCCGCCAGTCCCACCGCAGGCCGGGCAGGACCACGTACAGCAGGCGCAGCAGCGCGCCGAAGGCGGCCACCTTCGTCGCGGCCGCCATGAAGCCGGTGACCGGCGTCGGGGCGCCCTGGTAGACGTCCGGGGTCCACATGTGGAAGGGGACCGCGCCGACCTTGAAGAGCAGGCCCGTCAGGATCAGCGCGCCGCCGATCAGCAGCAGCGCGTCGTTGCCCATGGTGGAGGCCAGCGCCGGGTCGAGCTTGGCGACGGTGCCGTCGACCACGTCGGCGATCACCGCGTACGAGACCGAGCCCGCGTACCCGTAGAGCAGCGCGATGCCGAAGAGGAGGAAGGCGGAGGAGAAGGCGCCGAGCAGGAAGTACTTGACCGCGGCCTCCTGCGACATCAGCCGCTGGCGGCGGGCGACGGCGCAGAGCAGGTACAGCGGGAGGGAGAAGACCTCCAGCGCGATGAACAGCGTCAGCAGGTCGTTGGCCGCCGGGAAGATCAGCATGCCGGCGATGGCGAACAGCGCCAGCGGGAACACCTCGGTGGTGGTGAACCCGGCCTTGACGGCGGCCTTCTCGCTCTCGCTGCCCGGTACGGACGCGGCCTGGGCGGCGAAGGAGTCCACCCGGTTGCCGTGGGCCGCCGGGTCCAGCCGGCGCTCGGCGAAGGTGAAGACCGCCACGATCGAGGCCAGCAGGATCGTGCCCTGGAGGAACAGCGCCGGGCCGTCCACGGCGATGGCGCCCATGGCGGCGATGTGCGCCTTGGTGCTGCCGTAGCCGCCGGCGGCGAGGGCGACGACCGCCGCGAAGGCGGCGGCCAGCGAGGCGACGGCCAGGAACACCTGGACGTAGTAACGGGATTTGCGCGGGACGAAGGCCTCGACGAGGACTCCGATGATGGCCGCGCCCACCACGATCAGCGTGGGCGCGAGCTGCGCGTACTCGATGTGCGGGGCCGGGATCCGGTCGGCCGGTCCGTTGGCCGCCAGTGTCAGCAGGCCCTGGGCAGCAGTCGCGGTGCTCACTTCGCCGCCTCCCCATTCTTGGCCTCGACGGCCACCTCGGGCTTCGGGTCGGTCTGCTTCACGTCCGACATGGTGTGCTCCACCGCCGGGTTGACGATCTCGGTCAGCGGCTTCGGGTAGACGCCCAGCCCGATCAGCAGCGCGATCAGCGGGGCGACGACGAGGACCTCGCGCAGGTGCAGGTCCCGCATGCCGGAGACCTCCTCCTTCACGGGGCCGGTCATGGTGCGCTGGTAGAGCACCAGCGTGTACAGCGCGGCCAGCACGATCCCGATGGTGGCGATGATGCCGACGACCGGGTAGCGGGCGAACGTGCCGACCAGGACCAGGAATTCGCTGACGAAGGGCGCCAGGCCCGGCAGCGACAGGGTGGCGAGGCCGCCGATCAGGAAGGTGCCGGCGAGGACCGGGGCCACCTTCTGGACGCCGCCGTAGTCGGCGATGAGCCGCGAGCCGCGCCGGGAGATCAGGAACCCGGCGACCAGCATCAGCGCGGCCGTCGAGATCCCGTGGTTGACCATGTACAGCGTCGCGCCCGACTGGCCCTGGGAGGTCATCGCGAAGATGCCCAGGATGATGAAGCCGAAGTGCGAGATCGACGCGTACGCGACCAGCCGCTTGATGTCCCGCTGCCCGACCGCGAGCAGCGCGCCGTAGACGATGCTGATCAGGGCCAGGACGAGGATCACCGGGGTGGCCCACTTGCTGGCCTCGGGGAAGAGCCCGAGGCAGAAGCGGAGCATCGCGAAGGTGCCGACCTTGTCGACGACCGCGGTGATCAGTACGGCGACCGGGGCGGTGGACTCGCCCATCGCGTTCGGCAGCCAGGTGTGCAGCGGCCACAGCGGGGCCTTCACCGCGAAGGCGAAGAAGAAGCCGAGGAACAGCAGCCGTTCGGTGTTGGTGGCCATGTCGAGGGTGCCGGCCGCGCGGGCGGCGGTGATCTCCTGGAGGGAGAAGTTCCCGGCGACCACGTACAGGCCGATGACGGCGGCCAGCATGATCAGGCCGCCGACCAGGTTGTAGAGGAGGAACTTGACCGCCGCGTACGAGCGCTGCGCGGCCGCGTTCTCGTCGGACCCGGCGTGTGCCCGGTCGCCGAAGCCCCCGATGAGGAAGTACATCGGGATCAGCATGGCTTCGAAGAAGATGTAGAAGAGGAAGACGTCGGTGGCCTCGAAGGAGATGATCACCATCGCTTCGACCATGAGGATCAGGGCGAAGAAGCCCTGTGTCGGCCGCCAGCGCGAGTTCGACGTCTCCAGGGGGTCGGCGTCGTTCCAGCCCGCGCCGATCACGAAGGGGATCAGCAGGGCGGTGAGCGCGATGAGCGCCACCGCGATGCCGTCGACGCCCAGTTCGTAGCGGACGCCGAAGTCGGCGATCCACGCGTGGGACTCGGTGAGCTGGTAGCGGTCGCCACCGGGCTCGAAGCGGACGAAGACCAGCGCGGCCAGGGCCAGCGTGGCCAGGGAGAACAGCAGCGCGAGCCACTTGGCGGCGGTCCTGCGGGCGGCCGGGACGGCCGCCGTGAGGATCGCGCCGACCGCGGGCACGGCCGCCGTCACCGTCAGAAGCGGGAAACTCATCTCACACCGCCCTCATCAGCAGGGTCGCGGCGATGAGGATCGCCGTGCCCCCGAACATCGAGACCGCGTAGCTGCGGGCGTAGCCGTTCTGCAGCTTGCGCAGCCGGCCCGAGAGCCCGCCGACCGAGGCGGCCGTCCCGTTGACCACTCCGTCGACCAGGCTGTGGTCCACGTACACGAGCGAGCGGGTCAGGTGCTCCCCGCCGCGCACCAGCACGACGTGGTTGAAGTCGTCCTGGTACAGGTCCCGGCGGGCCGCCCGGGTGAGGAGCGAGCCGCGCGGGGCGGTGACCGGGACGGGCCTGCGGCCGTACATCGACCAGGCGATGGCGACGCCGACGACCAGGACGACCATGGTGGACGCGGTCACCGTCATGGCGCTGACCGGCGAGTTGCCGTGCTCGTAGCCGGTGACGGGCTCCAGCCACTTCAGGAAGCGCTCGCCGATCTCGAAGAACGCGCCGGCGAAGACGGACCCGAACGCCAGGATGACCATCGGGACGGTCATGGACTTCGGGGACTCGTGCGGGTGCGGCTCGTGTCCGTCCGCGTCCGGCTGCCAGCGCTTCTCGCCGAAGAAGGTGAGGAGCATGACGCGGGTCATGTAGAAGGCGGTGATGCCGGCGCCCAGCAGGGCGACCCCGCCCAGGATCCAGCCCTGGGTGCCGCCCTTCGCGAAGGCGGCCTCGATGATCATGTCCTTGGAGAAGAAGCCGGACAGGCCCGGGAAGCCGATGATCGCGAGGTAGCCGAGGCCGAAGGTGACGAAGGTGACCGGCATGAACTTCCGCAGTCCGCCGTACTTGCGCATGTCGACCTCGTCGTTCATCCCGTGCATCACGGAACCGGCGCCGAGGAAGAGGCCCGCCTTGAAGAAGCCGTGCGTGACCAGGTGCATGATCGCGAAGACGTAGCCGATGGGGCCGAGGCCCGCGGCGAGGATCATGTAGCCGATCTGCGACATCGTGGACCCGGCGAGGGCCTTCTTGATGTCGTCCTTCGCGCAACCGACGATCGCACCGAAGATCAGCGTGACCGCGCCCACGACGGTGACCACCAGCTGGGCGTCCGGCGCCCCGTTGAAGACGGCCCCCGAGCGGACGATGAGGTAGACGCCGGCGGTGACCATGGTCGCCGCGTGGATCAGGGCCGAGACCGGGGTCGGGCCCTCCATCGCGTCACCGAGCCAGGACTGCAGCGGCACCTGCGCGGACTTGCCGCAGGCGGCCAGCAGCAGCATCAGGCCGATCGCCGTGAGCTTGCCCTCGGAGGCGTCGCCGACCGCTGCGAACACCGGCCCGAAGGCGAAGGTCCCGAAGGTGGTGAACATCAGCATGATCGCGATCGACAGGCCCATGTCGCCGACCCGGTTGACCAGGAAGGCCTTCTTCGCGGCGGTGGCCGCGCTGGGCTTGTGCTGCCAGAAGCCGATCAGGAGGTACGAGGCGAGGCCGACGCCCTCCCAGCCGAAGTAGAGGAGCAGGTAGTTGTCGGCGAGGACGAGCAGCAGCATCGCCGCGACGAACAGGTTGAGGTAGCCGAAGAAGCGCCGGCGGCGCTCGTCGTGCTCCATGTACCCGATCGAGTACACGTGGATGAGCGTGCCCACCCCGGAGATCAGCAGGACGAACGTCATCGACAGCTGGTCCAGCTGGAAGCCCATGTCCGCCTGGAAGCCCTCCACGGGGATCCAGGTGTACAGGCGCTGGTGCAGGGTCCGGTCCTCGGCCCCACGCCCCAGCATGTCCGCGAACAGGGCCACGCCGATGCCGAAGGAGACGGCGGCGAACAAGGTGCCGAGCCAGTGCCCCACCGTGTCGAGGCGACGGCCGCCGCAGAGCAGCACCACCGCTCCGAGCAGGGGCGCCGCGATCAGCAGCGCAATCAGATTCTCCACTGTGAACGCCCCTTACAGCTTCATCAGGCTGGCGTCGTCGACCGAGGCCGAGTGGCGGGTACGGAACAGCGACACGATGATCGCGAGGCCCACCACGACCTCCGCGGCGGCGACGACCATCGTGAAGAACGCGATGACCTGGCCGTCGAGGTTGCCGTGCATCCGGGAGAAGGCCACGAACGCGAGGTTGCAGGCGTTGAGCATCAGCTCGACGCACATGAACAGCACGATCGCGTTCTTCCGGATGAGGACGCCGGCCGCGCCGATGGTGAACAGCAGGGCGGCCAGGTACAGGTAGTTGACCGGGTTCACTTCGAGGCCTCCTCACGGCCGAGGCGCTCCGAGGAGCGCTGCTCCAGCGCCTTGAGGTCGTTCATCGCCTCGCTGGACACGTCGCGGATCTGGCCGCGGGCGCGCAGCGTCTTGTTGACGGTGAGCTCGGACGGGGTGCCGTCCGGGAGCAGACCGGCGACGTCCACCGCGTTGTGCCGGGCGTAGACGCCGGGTGCGGGCAGCGGCGGGAGCTGCACGCCCTCGCGTACGCGCCGCTCGGCGAGTTCGCGCTGGGTGGCGGCCCGCTCGGTGCGCTCGCGGTGGGTGAGCACCATCGCGCCGACGGCCGCCGTGATCAGCAGGGCGCCGGTGATCTCGAAGGCGAAGATGTAGCGGGTGAAGATCAGCTCGGCCAGGCCCTCGACGTGCCCGGCGGAGTTGACCCGGCCGAGCCCGTTGAAGTGGGTGAGGTGGGCGTTGGCGATGCCCGCGATCAGCAGGATGCCGAAGCCCAGGCCGCACAGGGCGGCGAGCCAGCGCTGGCCCTTGAGGGTCTCCTTCAGCGAGTCGGCCGCCGTGACGCCGACGAGCATGACCACGAAGAGGAACAGCATCATGATCGCGCCGGTGTAGACGATGACCTGGACGACGCCCAGGAAGTACGCCCCGTTGGCGAGGTAGAAGACCGCGAGGATGATCATCGTCCCGGCGAGGCTCAGGGCGCTGTGCACGGCCTTCCTCATCAGGATCGTGCACAGCGCGCCGATGACGGCGACGGTGCCCAGGACCCAGAACTGCACGGCCTCGCCGGTGGAGGTCAGGGTGGCGGTGGTCGCCGCGAGGGTGCTCACGCCTCCACCCCCTCGGAGGAGTCGGCGGCGCTCTCGCCCTTGGAGACCGCCACCTGCCGGACCGTGCCCGGGGCGGCTTCGGTGACCAGCCCGCGGTAGTAGTCCTGCTCGTCCGTGCCCGGGAAGATCGAGTGCGGGCTCTCGACCATGCCCTCGGTCAGGCCGGCGAGGAGCTGTTCCTTGGTGTAGATCAGCGCCTCGCGGCTGGAGTCGGCCAGTTCGAACTCGTTCGTCATCGTCAGGGCCCGCGTGGGGCACGCCTCGATGCACAGGCCGCACAGGATGCAGCGGGCGTAGTTGATCTGGTAGACCCGCCCGTACCGCTCGCCCGGGGAGTAGCGCTCCTCCTCGGTGTTGTCCGCGCCCTCCACGTAGATCGCGTCGGCGGGACAGGCCCAGGCGCACAGCTCGCAGCCGATGCACTTCTCCAGACCGTCGGGGTGGCGGTTGAGCTGGTGCCGTCCGTGGAAGCGCGGAGCGGTGGTCTTCTGCTGTTCCGGGTACTGCTCGGTGAGGCGCTTCTTGAACATGGCCTTGAAGGTCACGCCGAACCCGGCGACCGGGTTCTGCCACTTTTCCTCAGACACGTCTCAACCCTCCTCTCGGTCACTGTCGGGGTTCTCGTTCGCCCCGCCGCTGACGATCAGCTCCCGCTCCGCGCGGGGCCGCCGGCGCGGTACGGGTGCCAGGTGCTGGCCGGGCTTGGGCGGTACGGGGAAACCGCCCGCCATCGGGTCGAAGGGCTCGGCGGCCGCGGCCTGGCCGGCCTCCTCGGCGGAAGCCTTCTCGCGCTTGTCGCGGAAGAGGTCCGCGACGAAGGAGAGCAGCAGGATCGCGACGACGGCGCCGCCCACGTAGAGGACGATCTCGCTGAAGTCGTAGGCCTCGTTGCGCAGGGCCCGGACGGTGGCGACCAGCATCAGCCAGACCACGGAGACCGGGATCAGCACCTTCCAGCCGAGCTTCATCAGCTGGTCGTAGCGCACGCGCGGCAGCGTGCCGCGCAGCCAGATGAAGAAGAACAGCAGCAGCTGGACCTTGATGACGAACCAGAGCATCGGCCACCAGCCGTGGTTCGCGCCCTCCCAGAACGTGCTGATCGGGTACGGGGCCCGCCAGCCGCCCAGGAAGAGGGTGACCGAGACCGCCGAGACGGTGACCATGTTGACGTACTCGGCGAGCATGAACAGCGCGAACTTGATGGACGAGTACTCGGTGTTGAAGCCGCCGACCAGGTCGCCCTCGGACTCCGGCATGTCGAAGGGGGCGCGGTTGGTCTCGCCGACCATCGTGATGACGTAGATGATGAAGGACACCGGCAGCAGGACGATGTACCAGCGGTCCGCCTGGGCTTCCACGATCGCCGAGGTCGACATCGACCCGGAGTAGAGGAAGACCGAGGCGAAGGCCGCGCCCATCGCGATCTCGTAGGAGATCATCTGCGCGCAGGAGCGCAAGCCCCCGAGCAGCGGGTACGTGGAGCCGGAGGACCAGCCCGCCAGCACGATGCCGTAGATGCCGACCGAGGCCACCGCGAGGATGTAGAGCATCGCGATGGGCAGGTCGGTCAGCTGCATCGTGGTGCGCTGGCCGAAGATGGAGACCTCGTCGCCGGCCGGCCCGAAGGGGATCACCGCGATGGCCATGAAGGCCGGGATCGCCGCGATGATCGGGGCCAGGACGTAGACCACCTTGTCGGCCCGCTTGACGATGAGGTCTTCCTTGAGCATCAGCTTCACGCCGTCGGCGAGCGACTGGAGCATGCCCCAGGGGCCGTGCCGGTTCGGGCCGATGCGCAGCTGCATCCAGGCGACGACCTTGCGCTCCCACACGATGGAGAACAGCACGGTCACCATCAGGAAGGCGAAGCAGAACACCGCCTTGATGAGGACGAGCCACCAGACGTCCTTGCCGAACAGGCTCAGGTCCTCGGCGGCAAGCTGTACCGCGTTCACGCGCCCACCTCCGCAGTGGTGCCGTCGGCCGCGGCCGGGGTCGCCGGGCCGATCCGTACGAGGGTGCCCGGGCGGGCCCCGGTGTCGGCGAGGACGCCGGAGCCGGTGGAGTTCAGCGGGAGCCACACCACCCGGTCGGGCATGTCGGTGACCCGCAGCGGGAGTTCCACCGAGCCGGCCGGGCCGGTGACGGCGAGCAGGTCGCCGTCCTTGACGCCGGTCTCGGCGGCCGTGGCGGCCGAGAGCCGGGCGTTCGCGGCGTGCCGGGTGCCGGCGAGGGCGTCGTCGCCGTCCTGGAGGCGGCCCTGGTCCAGCAGCAGCCGGTGTCCGGCGAGGACCGCCTCGCCCGCTCCGGGGCGGGGCAGCGGCTCGGTCGCGGTCGACTGTTCGGCCGCGAGCTCGCCCTCCCAGGGCCCGAGCCGCTCCAGCTCGCGCCGTACGGCGTGTACGTCGGGCAGGGCGACGGGCCGGTCGGCCGCGTCGGCCAGCATGTGCAGCACGCGGGCGTCGGCGGGGGCCAGGCGGCGGGTCATCTGATCGGGCTTGAGCGCGGCCTCGAACGGCCGGATCCTGCCCTCCCAGTTGATGAACGTGCCCGCCTTCTCGGCGACGGCGGCGACCGGGAGGACCACGTCGGCGTGGTCGGTGACCTCGCCGGGCCGCAGTTCCAGCGAGACCACGAAGGCCTCCCGCAGGGCGGTCCGGGCGCGGTCCGGGTCCGGCAGGTCGGTGAGCTCGACGCCCCCGACCAGCAGGGCGGACAGCTCGCGGGTGGCGGCGGCCTCGATGATCTGCCCGGTGTCCCGGCCGTAGCGGTGCGGGAGTTCGTCCAGTCCCCAGGCGGCGGCGACCTCGGCGCGGGCCCGCGGGTCGGTGGCGGGGCGGCCGCCCGGCAGCAGCGCGGCGAGCGCGCCCGCCTCGACGGCGGCCCGTTCCCCGGCCCGGCGCGGGATCCACACCAGCCGGGCCCCGGTCGCCGTGGCCGCGCGTACGGCGGCGGTCAGCGCGCCGGGGACGCCCGCGAGGCGCTCCCCGACCACGAGGACCGCGCCGGGCCTGCGCAGGGCCTCGGCGGCTTCGGCGCCGCCGGCCTCCAGGCCGGTCCGGGTCGCGAGGGCCTCCAGCCACTCGGGCTCCGTACCGGGGGCGGCGGCCAGCAGGGTGCCGCCCGCCTTGGCCAGGCCCCGGGTGGCGAAGGGGGCCAGGGCGAAGGTCCGCTGCTTGTGCTTGCGGTGGGCCTTGCGCAGCCGCAGGAAGACCCCGGGGGCCTCCTCCTCGGCCTCGATCCCGGCGAGCAGCACGGTGGGGGCCGCTTCCAGGGAGGCGTACGTGACGCCCGTCCCGTCGAGGTCCTTGCCGGTGCCGGCCACGGAGGCGGCCAGGAAGTCGGCCTCCTCCGCGCTGTGCACGCGGGCCCGGAAGTCGATGTCGTTGGTGTCGAGCACGACCCGGGCGAACTTGGCGTACGCGTAGGCGTCCTCGACGGTGAGCCGGCCGCCGGTCAGCACCCCGGCCCGGCCGCGCGCGGCGGCGAGGCCGTTCGCCGCCGCCTCCAGGGCCTCGGGCCAGCTCGCCGGGGCGAGGACCCCGTCGGCGCCGCGCACCAGCGGGGTGGTGAGCCGGTCCGGGCGCTGCGCGTAGCGGAACCCGAAGCGGCCCTTGTCGCAGATCCACTCCTCGTTGACCTCGGGGTCCTCGGCGGCGAGGCGCCGCAGCACCTTGCCGCGCCGGTGGTCGGTCCGGGTCGCGCAGCCGCCCGCGCAGTGCTCGCACACGCTCGGGGAGGAGACGAGGTCGAAGGGGCGGGAGCGGAACCGGTAGGCGGCCGAGGTGAGCGCGCCGACGGGGCAGATCTGGATGGTGTTGCCGGAGAAGTACGACTCGAAGGGGTCGCCCTCGCCGGTGCCGACCTGCTGGAGCGCGCCGCGTTCCAGCAGCTCGATCATCGGGTCGCCGGCGATCTCGTTGGAGAAGCGGGTGCAGCGCGCGCAGAGCACGCACCGCTCGCGGTCCAGGAGCACCTGCGTGGAGATCGCGACGGGCTTCTCGTAGGTCCGCTTCTTGCCCTCGAAGCGGGACTCGGCGTTCCCGTGCGACATCGCCTGGTTCTGCAGGGGGCATTCGCCGCCCTTGTCGCAGACGGGGCAGTCCAGCGGGTGGTTGATGAGCAGCAGCTCCATCACCCCGCGCTGGGCCTTGTCGGCGACCGGGGAGGTGAGCTGCGTCTTGACGACCATGCCGTCGGTGCAGGTGATGGTGCAGGAGGCCATCGGCTTGCGCTGGCCCTCGACCTCGACGATGCACTGGCGGCAGGCGCCGGCCGGGGAGAGGAGGGGGTGGTCGCAGAACCGGGGGATCTCGATGCCGAGCTGTTCGGCGGCCCGGATGACGAGCGTGCCCTTGGGCACCGACAGTTCGAGCCCGTCGATGGTCAGCGACACCGTGTCGGCGGGCGGAACGGCGGCCTCTCCGCCACCGGTCGGAGCATTCGTGGTGACGGTCATGCGTTCACCTCCGTGTCAGCCCAGAGGGTCGACTTCTTGGGGTCGAAGGGACAGCCCTTGCCCGTGATGTGCTGCTCGTACTCCGCGCGGAAGTACTTCAGCGAGGAGAAGATCGGGCTGGCCGCGCCGTCGCCGAGCGCGCAGAAGGACTTGCCGTTGATGTTGTCGGCGATGTCGTTCAGCTTGTCGAGGTCGGACATGACGCCCTGGCCTGCCTCGATGTCGCGCAGCAGCTGGACGAGCCAGTACGTGCCCTCGCGGCAGGGGGTGCACTTGCCGCAGGACTCGTGGGCGTAGAACTCGGTCCAGCGGGTGACGGCCCGGACCACGCAGGTGGTCTCGTCGAAGCACTGGAGGGCCTTGGTGCCGAGCATGGAGCCGGCCGCGCCCACGCCCTCGTAGTCGAGCGGGACGTCGAGGTGCTCGTCCGTGAACATGGGGGTGGAGGAGCCGCCGGGGGTCCAGAACTTCAGCCGGTGGCCCGGGCGCATGCCGCCGCTCATGTCGAGGAGCTGGCGCAGGGTGATGCCGAGCGGGGCCTCGTACTGGCCGGGTCCGCTGACGTGCCCGGAGAGCGAATACAGCGTGAAACCGGGGGACTTCTCCGTCCCCATCGCCTTGAACCAGTCCTTGCCCTTGTTCAGGATCGCGGGAACCGAGGCGATGGATTCGACGTTGTTGACGACAGTGGGGCACGCGTAGAGCCCCTCGACGGCGGGGAAGGGGGGACGCAGCCGGGGCTGACCGCGCCGGCCTTCGAGGGAGTCGAGCAGTGCCGTCTCCTCGCCGCAGATGTACGCGCCCGCTCCCGCGTGCACCGTGATGTCGAGGTTGCGTCCGCTGCCGCCGATGTCCTTGCCGAGGTATCCGGCTTCGTACGCCTCGCGCACCGCCTCGTGCAGCCGCCGCAGCACGGGCACCGTCTCGCCGCGCAGGTAGATGAAGGCGTGCTCCGACCGGATCGCGTAGCAGGCGATGATCATGCCCTCGATGAGGGAGTGCGGGTTGGCGAAGAGGAGGGGGATGTCCTTGCAGGTCCCCGGTTCCGACTCGTCCGCGTTCACGACGAGGTAGTGCGGCTTTCCGTCGCCCTGCGGGATGAACTGCCACTTCATTCCGGTGGGGAAGCCGGCGCCGCCGCGTCCGCGCAGTCCGGAGTCCTTGACGTAGGCGATCACCTCGTCCGGGGTCATCGCGAGCGCCTTGCGCAGGCCCTCGTACCCGTCGTGACGCCGGTAGGTCTCCAGCGTCCACGACTCGGGCTCGTCCCAGAACGCCGACAGGACGGGCGAGAGGAGCTTCTCCGGACTGGTCCCTCCCCCAGCCTCCGGCTGGGAGGTGCCCCCGCGACTTTCCTTCGGAGTGGACACGGTCATCACTCCCCTCCCTCGGTGGTGGCCTCGCCGCGCGGGTGGACGATCGGGGTGTGCGGGGCTTCGCCGCGGGCGATGCGCAGGCCGATCAGGGAGGCGGGGCCGGCGCCGCCGCTCGCCGCGACCGCTCCCTCGCGCTCGTCGGGGAAGCCCGCCAGGATCCGGGCGGTCTCCTTGTACGTGCACAGCGGCGCGCCCCGGGTCGGCTCGACGGTGCGGCCGGCCAGCAGGTCGTCGACCAGGGCCTTGGCGGACTCGGGGGTCTGGTTGTCGAAGAACTCCCAGTTGACCATCACCACGGGGGCGTAGTCGCAGGCCGCGTTGCACTCGATGTGTTCGAGGGTGACCTTGCCGTCGGGGGTGGTCTCGTTGTTGCCGACTCCCAGGTGCTGCTTGAGCTCGTCGAAGATGGCGTCGCCGCCCATGACGGCGCACAGGGTGTTGGTGCAGACGCCGACCTGGTAGTCGCCGGACGGCTTGCGGCGGTACATCGTGTAGAAGGTGACGACCGCGGTGACCTCGGCGGTGGTCAGGCCCAGCACCTCGGCGCAGAAGCGGATGCCGGTGCGCGAGACGTGGCCCTCCTGCGCCTGCGTGAGGTGCAGCAGCGGCAGCAGCGCGGAGCGGCTGTCGGGGTAGCGGGCGATGACCTCGGCGGCATCGGCCTCCAGCCGGGCCCGGACGTCCGCGGGGAAGTCGGGGGCGGGCAGCTGGGGCATGCCCAGGCTGACCCCCTGGTTCTCAAGACCGGCAGTCATCGGTCGACGCCTCCCATCACGGGGTCGATCGAGGCGACGGCGACGATGACGTCGGCGACCTGGCCGCCCTCGCACATCGCGGCCATGGCCTGGAGGTTGGTGAAGGACGGGTCGCGGAAGTGGACCCGGTAGGGGCGCGTGCCGCCGTCGGAGACGACGTGCACCCCGAGTTCGCCCTTGGGGGATTCGACGGCCGCGTACACCTGCCCGGCCGGCACCCGGAAGCCCTCGGTCACCAGCTTGAAGTGGTGGATGAGGGCCTCCATCGAGGTGCCCATGATGTTCTTGATGTGGTCGAGGGAGTTGCCGAGACCGTCGGGTCCCATCGCGAGCTGCGCGGGCCAGGCGATCTTCTTGTCGGCGACCATGACCGGGCCGGGCTCCAGCCGGTCCAGGCACTGCTCGACGATCCGCAGGGACTGGCGCATCTCCTCCAGGCGGACCAGGAAGCGTCCGTAGGAGTCGCAGCTCTCGGTGGTGGGGACGTCGAACTCGTACGTCTCGTAGCCGCAGTACGGGTCCGACTTGCGCAGGTCGTGCGGCAGGCCGGCCGAGCGCAGGATCGGGCCGGTGGCGCCCAGCGCCATGCAGCCGGTGAGGTCGAGGTAGCCGACGTCCTGCATGCGGGCCTTGAAGATGGGGTTGCCGGTGGCGAGCTTGTCGTACTCCGGCAGGTTCTTCTTCATGGTCTTCACGAACTCGCGCAGCTGGTCGACCGCGCCCGGGGGCAGGTCCTGGGCGAGGCCGCCGGGGCGGACGAACGCGTGGTTCATGCGCAGGCCGGTGATCAGCTCGAAGACGTCGAGGATCAGTTCGCGGTCCCGGAACCCGTAGATCATGATCGTGGTCGCGCCCAGCTCCATGCCGCCGGTGGCGATGCACACCAGGTGGGAGGAGAGCCGGTTGAGCTCCATCAGCAGGACGCGGATGACGGTGGCGCGGTCCGGGACCTGGTCGGTGATGCCGAGCAGCTTCTCGACGCCGAGGCAGTACGCCGTCTCGTTGAAGAACGGCGTCAGGTAGTCCATGCGCGTCACGAAGGTGGTGCCCTGCGTCCAGTTCCGGAATTCGAGGTTCTTCTCGATGCCGGTGTGCAGGTAGCCGATGCCGCAGCGGGCCTCGGTGACGGTCTCGCCGTCGATCTCCAGGATCAGGCGGAGCACCCCGTGGGTGGAGGGGTGCTGGGGGCCCATGTTGACGACGATGCGCTCGTCGTCCGCGCGGGCCGCCGACTGGACGATCTCGTCCCAGTCGCCGCCGGTGACGGTGTAGACGGTGCCCTCGGTGGTTTCCCTGGAGGAGGCGTGGTTCGAGGTGGACATCAGCTGTACGACCTCCGCTGGTCGGGAGCCGGGATCTGGGCGCCCTTGTACTCGATGGCGATGCCGCCGAGCGGGTAGTCCTTGCGCTGGGGGAAGCCCTGCCAGTCGTCCGGCATCATGATCCGGGTGAGGGCCGGGTGGCCGTCGAAGACGATGCCGAAGAAGTCGTACGCCTCGCGCTCGTGCCAGTCGTTGGTCGGGTAGACCGCGACGAGCGAGGGGACGTGCGGGTCCTCGTCCGGCACCGACACCTCCAGCCGGATGACCCGGCCGTGGGTGAGGGAGCGCAGGTGGTACACCGCGTGCAGTTCGCGGCCCTTGTCCCCGGGGAAGTGGACGCCGCTGACGCCGGTGCAGAGCTCGAAGCGCAGGGCCGGGTCGTCGCGCAGGGTGGAGGCCACCCGTACGAGGTGCTCGCGGGCGATGTGGAAGGTGACCTCGCCCCGGTCGACCACCGTCTTCTCGATGGCGTTGCCGGGGACCAGGTCCTGCTCCTCCAGGGCGCCTTCGAGCTCGTCGGCCACCTCGTCGAAGTAGGAACCGTACGGGCGGGCGGACGCTCCCGGCAGGGCCACGGTGCGGACGAGGCCGCTGTAGCCGCTGGTGTCGCCGCCGCCCGCGGCGCCGAACATGCCCTTGCGGACGCCGATCACCTCGGGCCCGGCCACGGCCCGGGGAGCAGGGACGTTATTGCCGTTCTCGACGGCGGGGTCGTCGCTCACCGAAGGAGCCCCTTCATCTCGATGGTGGGGAGGGCCTTGAGGGCCGCCTCCTCCGCCTCGCGCGCCGCCTCTTCCCGGTTCACGCCGAGCTTTCCGCCCTGGATCTTCTGGTGGAGCTTGAGGATCGCGTCCATGAGCATCTCGGGGCGGGGCGGGCAGCCGGGGAGGTAGATGTCCACCGGGACGATGTGGTCGACGCCCTGGACGATCGCGTAGTTATTGAACATTCCGCCCGAAGAGGCGCAAACACCCATGGAGATGACCCACTTGGGGGCGGGCATCTGGTCGTACACCTGCCGCAGCACCGGCGCCATCTTCTGGCTGACGCGTCCGGCCACGATCATCAGGTCGGCCTGCCGCGGCGAGCCGCGGAAGACCTCCATGCCGAAGCGGGCCAGGTCGTAGCGGCCGGCTCCGGTGGTCATCATCTCGATGGCGCAGCACGCCAGGCCGAAGGTGGCCGGGAAGACGGATGACTTGCGCACCCACCCCGCGGCCTGTTCGACGGTGGTCAGCAGGAAGCCGCTCGGCAGCTTCTCTTCCAGTCCCATGGAAAATTCAGCCCCTCAGTCCCATTCCAGGCCGCCGCGGCGCCAGACGTAGGCGTAGGCGACGAAGACGGTGAGCACGAAGAGCAGCATCTCGACGAGCCCGAAGATCCCCAGGGAGTCGAAGGTGACGGCCCAGGGGTAGAGGAAGACGATCTCGATGTCGAAGACGATGAAGAGCATCGCCGTCAGGTAGTACTTGATGGGGAAGCGACCGCCGCCCGCAGGCATCGGGGTGGGCTCGATGCCGCACTCGTAGGCTTCAAGCTTCGCCCGGTTGTACCGTTTTGGGCCGATCAGCGTGGCCATGACCACGGAGAAGATCGCAAACCCTGCGCCGATGGCGCCGAGCACGAGGATGGGTGCGTACGCATTCACGCTCCTCGCTCCTTCCAGTCGTCCTTGACCGTTGGACCGCTGCGCTCCGGCGCATGTGAGGCAGTTCACAAGCCGGACTGGTGCGCATCTTATGCCTGCCGGTCTGTGATCTGCGACACGGGTAACAACACCGAGTTTGTGATCTCCACCACCTGACGAACGATCATGAAGTCCGATGAGTGGTGATCTTCGCACGCAAGGCATCCACATGATCACCAAAGGTGACATCCGGGCTCGTCGTCGCAGGTGGAAGGCGTGCCGCTCTATCAAATGATGGCGAGCACAGGCAAATTGGCGGCAGGGCGGCCCGGAGTGATAAAGGAATCCGCCTCCCCCGGTCGGGGGAGCCCCGGGGTACCGGAGTGGACAGGGTGGCCGGGAGTCGACGGCGGGGTGACGGGTGAGCGGAGGATGTGCATCCGTTCACGAACCGCACAACGAGTTCACGGTCGGATCACAGACCGGCCACAGCGCCCCCACGGCAGCAGGTAACTGTGACCTGCAACACACCCCGAGAGGGCCGTCGAAAGGGGGCTTGGCCATCTGTCCGGCTGGATGGTAGGCAGTGGATCAATTCGGACTTAATACTGAAACCCCATGATCACAGCCTTGTGAAAGGGTGTCCGTTACGCCCGTTACGGCGTCAATAAGAGGCGCGACGCGCCCGGTTCGCGGGCTTCTTCCACAACTGTGGCGCAGACCACGTTTCTTGAAGGAGACCCGGCACCCCTGATAGCGGTTGTTCTCATGTCCCACACCGCTCACATACCCAGCCACCGGAAGCCCCGCCGTAGCGCCTCGAAGCTCGCGGTCCGCGCCGGAGTTGCCGGTGGCGTCCTCAGCACCCTGGCCATGGCCGGCACCGCGAGCGCGTCCCCGTCCCCCGAGCCCGTGGCCGAGACGACGCTCGAAATGCCGGTCCTCGACCTGAACCTCGGCGCCGAGGTCGCGGGCGCCGTCAACACGGCCGCCGAGACCACGCGCGTCGCAGCCGTAGAGGCCGCCGTGACCGGCGAGCTGAACGCCCTGGAGGAGAGCGCCCGTACGGGAGCCGCCGCCGAGGCGAAGCAGGCCAAGGAAGACGCCACCAAGGCCGCCGAGCAGAAGGCCAAGCAGGAGGCCGACCGCAAGGCCGCCGCCGAGCGCGCCAACCGCAGCTCCGGCCGCACCTCGCTGACCAACGCCTCCGCCTCCGACGACGGCGACTTCACCCCGTCCGCGGGCTCCGGCAGCGGCTCCAGCACCGGCACCACCAAGGCGACCGGCTCCGCCGCCGCCATCGTGAACTTCGCCCGCGCCCAGGTCGGCAAGGCGTACGTCATGGGCGCCACCGGCTCCTCCGCGTACGACTGCTCGGGCCTCGTCCAGGCCGCCTACCGCCAGGCCGGCATCTCCCTGGACCGCACCTCGCAGGACCAGTCGACGGCCGGCAGCTCGGTCTCGCTGAGCAACCTGCAGCCCGGCGACATCCTGTACTGGGGCCCCAAGGGCAGCGCCTACCACGTCGCCATCTACGTGGGCGGCGGCAAGTTCGTCGGCGCGCAGAACCCCAGCACCGGCATCGTCGAGCGCAACCTCAGCTACGACATGCCGACGGGCGCCGTCCGCGTCCTCTGATCCCCACGGTCGCCACGAGGGCCGGCACTCCCCCGCTCGGGGGTGGAGTGCCGGCCCTCCGGCGCGCCCTGCCGCGGCCGGCCGCGGAACCGCATACCGGAACCGGTACCGAAGCACCCGGGGCCCTGAGAAGATGGGCGGGCGCCGAACGAAGACCTGGAGGTGGTGATCCGGTGAGCAGACGGTCCTACGAGGACCACGGCACCGGCGACCCCACTGCCGTCCCGGGTGCCGCCGGACTCGCCCTCCTCGCCGTCGGCGGCTGGCTGTTGACCACCGCCCGCCCCTGGCACAAACCCGGGCATACCCTCACCCTGGCCCTCGGCTGGACCGTCTCGGGCGCCCTGCTGGTGTCCGGACTGGTGCTCCTGACCCGGTGCGTACGGGCCGTCCACGGCGCCCCCGAGGCCCCTGAAGGGCCCACGAACGCCTGAACCGCCCCCCGGGCGGCCCGGGAAGCGGTTCGGCGGTGCTGCGGCGCTCCTGGCGCGCCTGCGCGGCTCAGGCCTTCGGGGCCACCTTGCTCAGGCCGTTGATGATGCGGTCCATCGCGTCGCCGCCCGTCGGGTCGGTCAGGTTCGCCAGCATCTTCAGCGTGAACCGCATCAGCACCGGGTGCGACAGACCCCGCTGCGCGGCGATCTTCATGACCTTCGGGTTGCCGATCAGCTTCACGAACGCGCGGCCCAGCGTGTAGTAGCCGCCGTAGGTCTCCTTCAGCACCTTCGGGTAGCTGTGCAGCGCCAGTTCGCGCTGCGCCGGGGTCGCGCGGGCGTGCGCCTGCACGATGACCTCGGCGGCGATCTGCCCGGACTCCATCGCGTAGGCGATGCCCTCGCCGTTGAACGGGTTGACGAGCCCGCCCGCGTCACCGACCAGCAGCAGGCCCTTGGTGTAGTGCGGCTGGCGGTTGAACGCCATCGGCAGGGCGGCGCCGCGGATCGGCTGCGTCATGTTCTCGGGCGTGTAGCCCCAGTCCTCCGGCATGGACGCGCACCAGGCCTTGAGGACCTCGCGCCAGTCCAGCTCCTTGAACGCGGAGGAGGAGTTCAGGATGCCGAGGCCGACGTTCGACGTGCCGTCGCCCATGCCGAAGATCCAGCCGTAGCCGGGCAGCAGCCGGTCCTGGGTGCCGCGCCGGTCCCACAGCTCCAGCCAGGACTCCAGGTAGTCGTCGTCGTGCCGGGGCGAGGTGAAGTACGTACGCACCGCGACGCCCATCGGGCGGTCCTCGCGCCGGTGCAGACCCATCGCGAGGGACAGGCGCGAGGAGTTGCCGTCGGCCGCGACGACGAGCGGGGCGTGGAAGGTGACCGGGGTCTTCTCCTCGCCGAGCTTCGCCTGCACGCCGGTGATGTGGCCGGTACGGGGGTCGCGGACGGGCTCGCCGACGTTGCAGCGCTCGTACAGCCGGGCACCGGCCTTCTGCGCCTGGCGGGCCAGGGTCTCGTCGAAGTCGTCGCGCTTGCGGACGAGTCCGTAGTCCGGGTACGAGGCGAGTTCCGGCCAGTCCAGCTGGAGCCGCTGGCCGCCGCCGATGATGCGCAGACCCTTGTTGCGGAGCCAGCCGGCCTCTTCGGAGATGTCGATGCCCATGGAGACCAGCTGCTTGGTCGCCCGCGGGGTCAGACCGTCGCCGCAGACCTTCTCGCGCGGGAACGCCGTCTTCTCCAGGAGCAGGACGTCCAGCCCGGCCTTGGCGAGGTGGTAGGCGGTGGCCGAGCCGGCGGGCCCGGCACCGACGACGATCACATCCGCGGAGTGTTCGGAGAGGGGCTCGGTCACTGCGGGGTCTCCCGAAGGCTCGATAAGGGGTGCCCAACGGCACGGGACATGACGCAGTCTATGCAGCGAGAGAGATCGCGAACCCGAAGGGCTGCCCCGATGACCACCTCGCCCATCCGGCCACTCCCCGACGTACGGCTGCGCGTCCCGACGGACGAGGACGCCCACGCCTGGCACCGCCTCTTCGACGACCCCGAGGTGATGGAGTTCCTCGGCGGGCCCGCCGAGCTGTCCCTGTACGAGGAGTTCACCGCCCGGCAGCGGATGTACGACGCGCAGCTCGGCTACTGCCTGTGGACGCTGCTGGACGGGGACGGCGAGGTGCTCGGCTTCACCGGGGCGCAGCCGTGGCCGGCGGACAAGACGTGGGGGCCGGTCGGGGAGATCGAGATCGGCTGGCGGCTGGGGCGGTCCGCGTGGGGTCGGGGGTACGCGTATGCCGCCGCGCTGGCGACGCTGTCCCGCCTCCGGGCGGTGGGGGTTCCTTCGGTGGTGGCGATGATCAACGACAAGAACCACCGCTCGGCGGCGGTGGCGGAACGCCTGGGCATGACCCTGGCCGAGACCTACCCCCTCCCGGGCGGCACCCGCCGAGCCCGCCGCTACGAACTCACCCTCACGGCGGAGTAGCCCGGGCTGCGCCCGCCCCCTGGGACTCCGCCCCAGACCCCGCGCCTCAAACGCCGGCGAGGCTGGATGGTGCCGGCCAGCGCCGGACACTCCAGCCCCGCCCGGGGGCACCTCCCAGCGGTAGCTGGGGGAGTTTGAGGCGCGGGCGCGGTAGCGCCGTGCAGTGAGCCGCGCCGGCGACTGAGGCGGGAACGGTGGACTGGGGGTCCCCCCGGACGGAGTCTGGGGGATGGGTAGGGGACGGCCCCGCGCAGCGGCGACCACCCGCAGACGACCGGCGCGTTAGAAGACGGAAAGGCCCGTGAGGGTGGTGAAGCGGTCCAGCGCCGCGACACCCGCCACCGAGTTGCCCTGGGCGTCGAGGCCCGGGCTCCAGACCGCGAGGGTGCAGCGGCCCGGGACCACCGCGATGATGCCGCCGCCCACTCCGCTCTTGCCGGGAAGCCCCACCCGGTAGGCGAATTCGCCCGCCGCGTCGTACGTCCCGCAGGTCAGCATCACCGCGTTGATCTGCTTCGCCTCGCTGCGCGTCAGCAGCCGGGAGCCGTCCGCGCGCAGCCCGTGCCGGGCCAGGAACCCCCCGGCCAGGGCCAGGTCCGCGCAGCTCATCTCGATGGAGCACTGCCAGAAGTAGTGGTCCAGCAGCGCCGGCACGGGGTTGTCGATGTTGCCGTACGAAGCCATGAAGTGCGCGACGGCCGCGTTCCGGTCGCCGTGCTCGTGCTCCGAGGCCGCGACCTCCGCGTCGAAGCCGATCTCCGGGTTGCCGCTCTCCTGCCGCAGGAAGTCCAGGAGTTCGCTGCTCGCGTCCCCGGTCAGGGTCTGGAGCCGGTCGGTGACGACGAGCGCGCCCGCGTTGATGAAGGGGTTGCGCGGGATGCCGTTCTCGTACTCCAGCTGCACGAGGGAGTTGAACGGGTTGCCGGAGGGCTCCCGGCCCACCCGCTCCCACAGGCTGTCGCCGCCCTCGGCCAGCGCCAGCGCCAGCGCGAAGACCTTCGTGACGGACTGCGCGGAGAAGGGGACCCGCCAGTCCCCCGCCCCGTACAGGTTGCCGTCCAGATCGGCGAGGGCCATCCCGAACTGCCCCGGGTCCACGGACGCCAGCGCCGGGATGTACTCGGCGGGCGTGCCGGAGCCCACCAGCGGGGCGACGTCCGCCGCGATGCGCTCCAGGAGTTCCGCGTAGTCGTAGGGCCGGTTCACCACCGCTCGCTACGCCTTGACCCCGCGGTGCAGCGCCACGATGCCGCCGCTCAGGTTCCGCCAGGCGACCTTGCCCCAGCCGGCCTTCTGCAGCAGCGCGGCCAGCGCCGGCTGGTCCGGCCACTCCCGGATGGACTCGGCGAGGTACACGTACGCGTCGGGGTTGGAGGACACCGCCCGCGCCACCGGCGGCAGGGCCCGCATCAGGTACTCGGTGTACACGGTCCGGAAGGGCGCCCAGGTGGGCTGCGAGAACTCGCAGATCACGACCTGTCCGCCGGGCTTCGTGACCCGGTACAGCTCGCGCAGCGCGCTGTCGGTGTCCTGGACGTTGCGCAGCCCGAAGGAGATCGTCACCGTGTCGAAGACGCCGTCCTTGAAGGGGAGCCGCGTCGCGTCGCCCGCCGTCAGCGGCAGCCACGGGTTGCGCTTCTTGCCCTCGCGCAGCATCCCGAGGGAGAAGTCGCACGGCACGACGTACGCGCCGGTCGCGGCGAAGGGCAGCGAGGAGGTCGCGGTCCCGGCCGCCAGGTCGAGCACGAGCTGCCCGGGGCGGGCGGCGACCGCCCTGGCGACCTCCTTGCGCCACAGCCGGGCCTGGCCGAGGGACAGGACGTCGTTGGTGAGGTCGTAGTTCGCGGCCACACCGTCGAACATGGAGGCGACTTCGTGCGGCTGCTTGTCCAGGGAAGCCCTTGTCACTGGTGTTGGCCCCTCGGTGCTCGGTGGATCTGCGGGTCGGCGGGTACGGGTCCATCCTCTCAGGCCGCCCGTCCGCCCGGGCCGCTGCCCCGGCCCGGGCGGGGGTCCGGTGGGGCCGGACCGGACCCCGGCACACTGGAAGGACGTACCTAACAAAGGGTTTGAGGATGCCGACACGCCAGTCAGTGAGCTTCCGGCGGATCGACCGGCGCAGGCGGCTGCGCCGCACGATCCTGTGCGCGGCGGCGTTAGTCGTCCTGCCGGTGGCCGCCTACCGGCTCGCACCGGACGAGGAGCGGCCCGCCGACGCGCGGGGACCGCAGCGCCCCGCGCGGAGCGCCGCCGCCGTGCCCTCGGAGGGGTTCACGGCCTCCTCCGCCTCCGGGAAGGCCCAGGGGAAGGGGCCCGCGATGCGCTGGCGGGTGGAGGTGGAGCAGGGCAGCGGGGTGGACCCGGAGGGGGCGGCCCGCGCCGTCGAGGCGATCCTCGGGGACCGGCGCGGATGGATACGCAACCCCGCGTACGGTTTCCGGCTGGCCGGGCGCGGGGAGCCCGTGGACTTCACCGTGAAGATCGCCACGCCCGCCACCACCGACCGGCTGTGCGAGGTGGTCACCCCCGAGCTCATCGGGGAGACCAACTGCCGGGTGGGCCACACCGTCGTGGTGAACCTCAAGCGCTGGCAGGAGGGGTCCCCGCAGTTCCGCGGCCCCGTGGACGAGTACCGGGCGCTGATCGTCAACCACGAGGTGGGGCACGAGCTCGGCCACGAGCACGAGACCTGCCCGGGCCCCGGCAAACCCGCGCCCGCGATGATGCAGCAGATCAAGGGCCTGCTCGGCTGCACCTCGAACGCCTGGCCCTACACCGAGGACGGCACCTACCTGGCCGGTCCCCGCGTCCCCTGAGCCCGGGCCGGCGGCTCAGCGGCCCGGCGGCCCGGCGTTCAGCGGCGCCGGTGCAGGAGCCGCCCGGCGATGACGGTCGCCACGCAGGTCGTCGCGCCCCGCTCCGGAAGCTCCGCCAGGCCTGCGACGGCGAACACCGCGAAACGGGCCGCCGCGCCCGCCTCCAGCACCCCGTGGAAGGCCCCCTCGGGGGTTGCCCGCCCGGCGAGGGGGTCCAGGGAGGGCGTGCCCTCGTAGGGGACGGGCGCCAGCACGGTGAGGCCCGAGCGGACCACGGCGGTGCGCACGGAGCCGACCGTGAACCGTCCGGCCACCGCGACCACCCCGCGCGCGAGGAGCTTCTGCGTGCCGCGCCGGGCGCTGTGGCCCCAGCGCGCCTCGGTCATCTTCAGCGCGTCGAGGGCGTCCCGCCCGCAGATCGGGTCGGTGCCGAGCTCCGCCGTCTCGTACGGGTCGTCGGGGTAGTACGTCCGCTCCAGCAGCTCGTCCGCCCCGCGCACCAGCAGCCCCGGGGTCAGCACCCCGGGCCAGCGGCGCACCCGGGCGTGCGGGGCGCCCGCGCCGAGCTCCTCGTACGGGCCCACGCGGACGATCCGGTCGCCCTCGACCAGGACCGCGCCGCCCGCGAGGGGCGCGGATCCCGGTCCGGCGACGAGGAGTTCGGCGGTGTGCAGCGTCAGCATCGAGCGTCAGCTGCTGGAGATGAGCTTCAGCTCGGGGTGCGCGGTGCCACCCTCGATGGCCGTCGAGGAGATGTGCGAGACGACGCGGTCGTCGACGGGGTCGTTCGCCGGGTCCTCGTGCACGAGCAGGTGCTCGTACGTCGTCGCGCGCTGCGCGGGGACGCGGCCCGCCTTGCGGATCAGGTCGATGATCTCCTGACGGTTCGAGCGGTGCTTGGCACCGGCCGAGGAGACGACGTTCTCCTCCAGCATGATCGAACCGAGGTCGTCGGCGCCGTAGTGCAGGGAGAGCTGGCCCGCCTCCTTGCCGACGGTCAGCCAGGAGCCCTGGATGTGCGCGATGTTGTCGAGGAAGAGCCGCGCGATCGCGATCATCCGCAGGTACTCGAAGACCGTCGCCTGGGTCCGGCCCTTGAGGTGGTTGTTCTCGGGCTGGTACGTGTACGGGATGAACGCGCGGAAGCCGCCGGTGCGGTCCTGCGTGTCCCGGATCATCGCGATGTGCTCGATGCGCTCGGCGTTGGTCTCGCCGGTGCCCATCAGCATGGTGGAGGTGGACTCCACGCCCAGCCGGTGGGCGATCTCCATGATCTCCAGCCAGCGCTCGCCGGACTCCTTGAGCGGGGCGATGGCCTTGCGCGGCCGCGCCGGGAGGAGTTCGGCGCCGGCGCCCGCGAAGGAGTCGAGGCCGGCCGCGTGGATGCGGCGGATGGCCTCCTCGGCGCTGACGCCGGAGATGCGGGCCATGTGGTCCACCTCGGAGGCGCCGAGGGAGTGGATCACCAGCTGCGGGTACGCCTTCTTGATGGCGGAGAAGTGCTCCTCGTAGTACTCCACGCCGTAGTCCGGGTGGTGCCCGCCCTGGAACATGATCTGCGTGCCGCCCAGCTCGACGGTCTCCGCGCAGCGGCGCAGGATGTCGTCGAGGTCGCGGGACCAGCCCTTCTTCGTGTCCTTGGGGGCCGCGTAGAAGGCACAGAACTTGCACGCCGTGACGCACACGTTGGTGTAGTTGATGTTGCGCTCGATGATGTACGTCGCGATGTGCTCCGTACCGGCGTAGCGCAGGCGGCGCGCCGCGTCGGCGGCCTGGCCGAGCGCGTGCAGCGGGGCGTCCCGGTAGAGGTCGAGGGCCTCTTCCCTGGTGATCCGGCCCCCTGCGGCGGCACGGTCGAGGACAGACTGGAGAGCGGCCTGGTCGGTCACCGGTGCGTCACCTTTCGGCGGTGTGTCAAGGGTTCGGGCCGATCCAGCCTACGGCAGGGGCGGTCCGGGCTCGTCAGGGGCTACGGGTCAGGTCGCCCTCGGGGTTCCCGGCGGCCCGGTCGCCCGACCGGTAGTGGAGGGTTCCGTTCGGGTTGAGGGTGAAGCGTTCGTCGGAGGAGCCGCTCGCGCAGACGCCGGGGGCGGGGTTGGGGCCGCCCGCCGTGTCGAGGACGAGGGAGCGGTCGGTGGCGGAGGACAGCTTCCAGTCGCCGCTGCAGTCGGTGCCGAGGAGTTCGATGACCGACTTGTCCCGGCCGACGACCTCGCCGACCCTGCCGGCCTTGATGGTGATCTCGAACTCGCTGGGCACGCCCATGCGGGCGGTGATGACGGTGCCCTTCCAGGTGCCGGTCAGCTCCTTGGGGACGTCGGTACGGGTGCCCTTGGGCGGGGCGTCGGAGGCCGCCGCCGAGGGCGGGGCCGAGGCCGGTCCCGACGCGGGGGCGGAGGCCGCCGGGTCGGGGCTCTTGCCCGGCTGGGCGTGGCCCGACGCCACGTCACGGCCCTGGTCCCGGCCCAGGCCGGGCAGCATCCCCGTCGCGTACAGGCCGCCGGACAGCGCCACCGCCAGGGCCGCGGCGCCGAGCACCAGGGTGCAGCTGAAGCGGCGGCCCGCCACGCTGAGGCTCGCCCGGCGGCCCTCGGGGCCGGTCCGCTGCCCGGGCACGGCCGCGCCGGGGCCGCCGGGGCCGCCGGAGACCCCGGCCGAGCCCGCCGAGCCGTGGGCGCCCGGGGCGCCGCCGCCCGCCGTCGCGGTGGGGCTGCCGTACACGCCGCCCGCGCCCGATGACCCGTACGGGCCGTGGGCGCCCGGGGTGCCGGAGGGCGCCGGCCCGCCCGAGGAGGCGTACGGGCCGTGGCTGCCCGGGCCGCCGGGGGACCCGGCCGCGCCGGAGGTGCCCGGGGTGCCGCCGCCCGTCGCGGTGGGGGTGCCGTAGACGCCGCCCGCGCCCGAGGACCCGTACGGGCCCGCCGGGCCGGAGTACGGCGAGCCGCCCCGGCCCCCGTACGAAGGGTCGGGCGTCCCGAAGCCGACGCCCACGGGCCCGCCGGCGGAAGACCCCGTGAACGGCACCGGCCCGGACCCGGCCTCCGCGAAGGCCCCGCCCCCCGCCCCGCCCTCGGAGGCATCGGCGTCCAGGTCCAGCAGGGCCACCGCCGCCCGGCTCGCCTCCTCCACCAGCGGCCCCGGCAGCCAGCCCGGGGCGCCCAGGGCCCCGCCCAGGGCCGCCGCCAGGTCCTCGGGCGCCGGACGCCCGGAGGCGGCCTTCGCCAGGCAGGACGCGATCAGCTCGCGCAGCTCCCCGGCCGGGATCCCGTCCAGCTCCGGCGGCTCGTGGACCACCTTGTAGAGGAGGGTCGCGGAGTTGTCCCCGGTGAAGGGCGGCCGCCCGGTCGCCGCGAAGGCCATGACCGCGCCCAGCGAGAACACGTCCGAGGCGCCGGTGACGCCCTTGCCCAGGATCTGCTCCGGCGACATGTAGCCGGGCGAGCCGACGGACACCCCGGTGGACGTCAGCGAGGCGGTGCCGTCGGTGGCCCGGGCGATGCCGAAGTCGATCAGCCGCGGCCCGTCGAGGGTCAGCATCACGTTGGACGGCTTCACGTCCCGGTGTACGAGTCCCAGCGCGTGCACCGCCACCAGGGCCCGGGCCAGCCCCGCGCCGACCGCCCGTACCGAGGCCTCGGGCAGCGGACCGTGCCCGGCCACCGCCCGGTCCAGCGAGGGCCCCGCCACGTACCCGGTCGCCACCCACGGCACGGCCGCCTCCGGATCGGCGTCCAGCACGGGCGCCGTCCACTCGCCGCCCACCCGCCGCGCGGCCTCCACCTCGCGGCGGAACCGGGCCCGGAACTCCTCGTCGGCGGCGAAGTGCGGGTGCACGATCTTGACGGCGACGGTCCGGCCGCCCGCGCTGCGCCCCAGATAGACCCGGCCCATGCCGCCCGCGCCGAGCCGGCCGAGCAGCCGGTACGCGCCGATGACCCGTGGCTCGCCGGCTTCGAGCGGCTGCATCGCGTCCCCCGTCCCCCGAGTTGTGGTGTCGCGTCGACACGCAGCACCTTAGGGGGTCGTGCCGGTCAGCGCCGGTCCCCTCCCCACACCTCGCTCTCGCGCAGTACGGCCAGCGCGAACGCGAGGCGCCGGTCCAGGGCGCCGTCCCGGTCCACGGTGTACCAGCGCGGGCCCTGCGAGGGCTGGAAGGTGAGCACGAAGCGGTCCCCGGACCGCCACACCACCGGCTTCGGCCCGCCGGCCGCGTCGCCCTCGGCCCCCATGCTCAGCAGGCCGTCGACGACGCTGCCCAGCAGCTTCCCGGCGCCCCGCTCCAGCGCCCGCCCGGGGCCGCCGCGCGCCCAGCCGCGCTCGGCCACCGCCTCCGGCCGTCCGGGCCGCTCCAGCCACCAGCCGTGGCGGACCAGCCGCTGCGCGGCCGGGGTGCGGTGGACGGCGCCCAGCTCCAGCCCGGCCGGGTCGGTCACCCGGTACGGGCCCGCCCCGGGCTCGGGGCCGGCCGGGGTCACCTGGCACAGGAGGCTCCGGCCGCCCTCGTCCTCGTACAGCCGGAACCCGCGCCGCGGCGGCCCGCCGGGCTCGGCCGGCACGATGAAGAGCGCCGGGACCAGGTCCTCCCCCAGCGGCCGCGGGACGCGGATCGCATACGGTCCCCGGCCGCGCCGGGACTCCCGCACGGCGTCGCGCAGCGTCCGGCCGACGACGAACCGGGTGATCGCTTCCCAGTGCACCGGTTCATCGGGCTCGACCGGTGTGTTCCTGTTCCTGCCGAATGCCATCGGGCCCCCCGTCCCTCGTTCCTATTCACGTGAGGGCCACGAGAATACGAAAGGGGAACGAATTCCCGGCAAACGGAACATTCCCCGTTCCTCCCCGTTCCCGAGCACCGGAGATCGACGGCGATAAACCCGGTCACCCGTCCCGGTCGGCCACCTTCAGGAGCTCTACGGCGACATCCGCGGCGTACCCGGTGTCCGGACCCGTACGGCGTGCGAATTCCCGCACGCCGGCCAGCTGCTCGGGGCCGAAGCGGAAGTCGAGGGTGGTGAAGTAGCGCTCCAGCAGTTCGGCGTCGAAGGCCTCCCAGCGGGCCGCCTGGTCGGCGACCTTCGCGACTTCCTCCAAGGAGAGGTCACGGGAGGCGAGGAACGCCTCGTGGGCCTCGTGGACCACCTGCGGCTCACGGGCGAGGTACTCCTTGCGGGCCGCCCAGACGGCGAAGACGAACGGCAGTCCCGTCCAGTCCTTCCACATCTGGCCCAGGTCGTGCACGGTCAGGCCCAGGCGCGGCGCGTCGTGCAGCGAAGCGCGCAGCGCGGCGTCGCCGATCAGCACCGCCGCCTGCGCCTCCTGCATCATCAGCCCCAGGTCAGGGGGGCAGCTGTAGTAGTCGGGCCGGACCCCGTACTGCTCGGAGAGCAGCAGCTGGGCGAGGCGTACGGAGGTGCGCGAGGTCGATCCGAGGGCGACCCGGGCGCCGTCCAGCTGCTCCAGCGGGACCTGCGAGACGATCACGCAGGACATCACGGGGCCGTCGCAGCCGACCGCGAGGTCGGGGAAGGCGACGAGCTGGTCGGCGTTGCGGAGGAACTCGACGAGGGTGATCGGGGCGATGTCCAGCTCGCCCCGTACGAGGCGCTCGCTGAGCTTCTCGGGGGTGTCCTTGGTCAGCTCCATGTCCAGCAGCGTGCCGGTTCGGGCCAGCCCCCAGTAGAGGGGCAGGCAGTTCAGGAACTGGATGTGGCCGACGCGGGGCCGGCTGCGATAGGCGTCCACATCGCGAGACTAGCCGCCGTCTCTCCGTCAGCGATCAGGCGGGTCTCAAACGTCCGGGTGACGTGATCTTTCCCTCTGGTCTCGCCCCGAGGGTGCGTGCTAGGCTCGACGCAAGTTGCAGTTTGGTTTCCCTTGCAGTACGAGGCCTGCGGAGCATGTAACCCGCAGGCTTTTGTAGTTTTCAGACTTCTTAGCAGGTTCTGGAGCAGGGCGACCCTTTGGCCCATAGGAGGGCTCATGGCTACCGGAACCGTGAAGTGGTTCAACGCTGAAAAGGGCTTCGGCTTCATCGCCCAGGACGGCGGCGGCCCGGATGTCTTCGTCCACTACTCCGCGATCAACGCCTCTGGCTTCCGCTCCCTCGAGGAGAACCAGCAGGTGAACTTCGACGTCACGCAGGGTCCGAAGGGCCCGCAGGCGGAGAACGTTACCCCGGCCTAGTCGCCTGGCCGACCGGATCGCGGTTGGATTAGCAGTACCCAAGGAGCCCTGCCTCCTCCGTGCGAGCGGAGGGGGCGGGGCTCCTGCCTTTGTCCTCCGGCGGTTGCGGGGGGAACGGCAGCGGCCCCGGCCACCTTGCGGTGTC
>NZ_JBHWBP010000067.1:0-30646 GCF_042735575.1 Streptomyces sp. NPDC059564
CCACCCCCACCCCGGCGGCCGTTCCTGCCTCACCCGTCCCGGCAGCCCCCGCGGCCCCGGTGCCCGCCCCGGCGGTACCGGCCGACACAGCCACCCCCGCCGCCCCGGCCACCCCCGCGGCCCCCGCCGCCCCCACGGCCCCACCGGCACCGACCGCGACGCCGACGCCCGTCGCCACCCCGAGCCCGGCCGCCCCGCTCCCCTCCCCCAGCGCCCCCACCCGCGCGCCCGCCTGGCCGGTCATCGCACCCGCCACGGCCGGCGTCGGCCAGGACTTCGACGGGATCCCCTCCGTCGGCCGGATGTACGTCATGAAGGGCTCCGGCGCCTACTTCTGCTCCGCCAGCGTGGTCTCCTCCCCGGGCCGCAACATGGTGGTCAGCGCCGGACACTGCCTGCTCGGGTCGGACGCCCGCCAGGTGGCCTTCGTACCGCGGTACACCCGCGCGAAGCCCCAGCCGTACGGGATGTTCCCGGTGCTGCGCGATTCCGCCGGGCACGCCAAGGTGTGGATCGACCAGCGGTACAAGACCCAGGGGGCGGAGAAGGCGGCCACCCTGGACGTGGCCTTCGCCGCCGTCGGCCCGAACGCCGCCGGCGTCCGGCTGGAGAACGCGGTCGGCGGCAACCGCCTCGTCACCGGAGCCACGTTCACCCACGCCAAGGTGACCCTGATCGGCCACCCGGCGTCGGCGGCCCGTCCGCGCGTGTGCGTCAACCGGACGACGAAGTTCACCAGCACCGATCCGAAGAGCCCGGGTTCGTTCCTGCGGATCGACTGCACCGGCTTCCCGGGCGGGACCAGCGGCGGCCCCTTCATCGCGCGCTACGACGCGAACGCCCGCACCGGGGACGTGGTCGGGGTGATCGGCGGCTGGAAGACCGGCGGTCCCACGGCCGACACCTCGTACAGCGCCTACTTCGGCGCGCAGATCAGGAAGCTGTACCAGGCGGCGGTTGCCGGGGCAAAGGGGGCGTGAGCACCCGCACCCAGCGCGTCCGGCGCGGGTTGCCCACCGAACGCGGGGTCTGCGGCACCCCGTCGGCGGTGAGCAGGTCGGCCGGGGCGAGCGCGAGCTGACGGCGCAGGTCGGCGAGGGCCGCGTGCACGGGCGCGAGGATGACCTCGGCACGCGGGTGGATGTGCGCGAGGGCGTGCGCGGTGGTCTCGATGGTCTCCGCGGCGTCCTCGGCGGCGGTCCGGCTCCACCCGCCGGGCTCGCCGCCGCTCCAGGGCACGACGGCGTCGTACAGGTGACAGGCGGCATCGGCCGCGGCGTCGGCCCGTTCACCGACGCCCGGCGCCGCGATGATCGGCAGCAGCTCCATGCCCGCTCAACGAGCGGAGCCCGCCGGGGGAACGAACGGGGCGGCTACCGGCTCTGGTCGTCGGGCACTCGCTCGGCGGATACGCCTCACTGGAGTTCGCGCGGCGCTGCCCGAAGCAGCCACACCCTGCCGGCCGCCTGGGGCGAGGTACTGGGCCGCTTCGACGCGGACGCGATGCGTTGTGTGGCAGCTCCCGTGCTCCTTCTGAACGGCGAGAAGGACACCGTCTTCCGGTCCGGCGAGAGGGACTTCGTCCGCGCTCACCCGCACGCCCGCATCGAATTGATCCCGCGGGCGAGACATCTCACGAACTTCGACGATCCGGACGCCTTCACCGATGCCGCCCGCCGCTTCGCCCTGCGCATCCCCTCTCGCAGCTGACCGCGCGCCCGAGCGGGAGCACATGCTGATGACGTGATGGACGCCGTCGCCGCCCCCTTTCCGATGCCCAGGTGATGGGGCATGCTCGGTGAGGTTGCCGGGGAATCCGCACCTACGCCGGCCCCTGCGACCCATGTCCCTTTCGGTATGCGACTTTCGAGGATTGATTTTGGGCACGCAGTCCACCACACGTCCGGCCGACGCCTCCGGCACTTTCGCTCTCGGTGGCGACCTGCCGGTGAACCGTCTCGGTTACGGCGCCATGCAACTGACCGGTCCGGGCGTCTGGGGCGAACCCCGCGATCCGGACGAGGCCGTCCGGGTCCTGCGCCGAGCGGTCGAGCTGGGCGTCACCTTCATCGACACGGCCGACGCCTACGGCCCGTTCGTCAACGAGCGGCTGATCCGCAAGGCTCTGCACCCCTACGCCGATGACCTGGTCATCGCCACCAAGGGCGGCGTGACGCGTCCGGGTCCGGACGACTGGCGCCCCAACGGGCGACCCGAGTTCCTGCGTCAACGGGTGGAGCTGAGCCTGCGACACCTCGGGCTCGAACGCATCGATCTGTACCAGCTGCACCGTATCGACCCCGACGTCCCGCTGGCCGAACAGCTCGGCGCGTTGACCCAGCTGCAGCAGGAGGGCAAGCTCCGTCACCTCGGACTGTCCGAGGTGACGGTCGATGAGCTCAAGGAGGCCCGCACGCACGCTGACATCGCCTCCGTGCAGAACCTCTACAACCTCTCGAACCGGTCGGCTGAAGACGTACTCGCCTACGCCGAGTCCGAGAACATCGCCTTCATCCCCTGGTTCCCGATCGCCACCGGCGAACTTGCCCGCCCCGGCGGCCCATTGGACGCCGCCTCCCGGCTGCACCGCGCGAGCCCCGCGCAGCTCGCCCTCGCCTGGCTGTTGCGCCGCTCCCCGGTGACGCTCCCGATTCCGGGCACGTCCAGTGCCGCCCATCTGGAGGAGAACACCAACGCCGCACTGGTGCGACTCGACGACAAGGAGTTCGAGGCCCTCACCGCCGCCGCTTGAGCGCGCGAGGGGAGAGGGGTCCGCGCTCGGTGTGGCTCGCACCCGAGCGCCGAACCGCGGGGAGGTGGGCCTCCTCTCGGGGTGAAGGTGTGTGATACACAGGCATGATGTCTTCCCAACTCCCCTTACGTTTCGGCGTCAACATGTTCGTTCCGGGTTCACGACGCGAGTGGCGCGCGAAGTGCCGCAGGGCCGAGGAACTCGGATTTGATGTAGTCGGAGTGGCCGACCACCTGGGATTCCCGGCACCGTTTCCAGCAATGGTGCTCGCAGCAGAAGCGACCGAACGGATACGGCTGACCACGTTCGTCTTGAACACGCCGTTCTACAACGCCGCGCTTCTCGCGCGTGACGTCGCGAGCACCGACCAATTCATCGATGGGCGTATGGAACTCGGGCTCGGCGCAGGCTATGTGAAGGCCGAGTTCGACACCGCGGAGATGTCCTTCCCCAGCGGCGGAAAGCGGGTCGAACAGCTGGAGCGGACGGTGACCACGTTGCGTCGTCTGTTCAACGACACTGCATATCAGCCGCGTCCAGCCCAACCGTCCGGGCCGCCCCTGCTGATCGCGGGCTGGGGCGACCGGCTGCTGCGGGTGGCCGCCACGCACGCCGACATCATCGCCTTCCCCGGAGGCTGGGCCAGCACCGACGGTGACGCACTCCATCTGGCCGGAACCGCGCAGATGGAAGAACGAATCGCCTACGTGCGCGGCCTGCTCGGTGACCGCGCCGGCTCCGTGGAGCTGAATCTCCTGGTGCAGCAGGTCATTCCGCCCTCCGAAGGCGCCTCGGTACCCGACAGGTTCGCGCCGCTGCCGCCCGACGCCGCGCAGAGCCCCGAGGAGGTGCCCAGCGTGTTGACCGGAACCCCCGCGGACATGGCGCAGCAAATCAAGGAACGCCGTGAACGCTACGGCTTCACCTACTTCACGATCATGGAATACAACATGGAGAACTTCGCGCCGGTCATCGCCGCGCTTCGCTGAACTGCGCACTCCGCCACCATGCCGCCGACGACGGGGGCTGTGAACGAAAGGAGTCATCCGATGCACACCGGCTCAAGAGCTGGTCGTGAAGCAGCCGGCGTGCATGCGCTCGCCGCCCAGGGCAGCTCCACCACCCTGGTGCTGCTACGCCACGGTGAGACGGCGTTGACACCGGAGAAGCGGATCTCCGGCAGCGGCGGCTCGGATCCGGCGTTGTCGCAGACCGGTCGGCGGCAGGCCGAGGCCGCCGCCCGGAGGCTCGTGGCACGCGGCGCGGTGCAGGCGGTGGTGTCCTCACCGCTGCGCCGGGCCCAGCAGACGGCCGAGGCAGCGGCGCGACGTCTGGGCCTGGAGGTCCACGTCGACGAAGAGCTCACTGAAGCGGATTTCGGCGCCTGGGAGGGGCTTACGTTCGCCGAGGTGCGCGAACGCCACCCGGACGAGCTGGCAGCGTGGCTGGCTTCTGCGGATGCGGTCCCGGGCGGAACCGGGGAGACGTTCACCGCGGTCGCGCGCCGGGCCACGCTCTCGCGGGACCGGCTCCTCGCACGCTACGAGGGGCAGACGGTGTTGGTCGTTTCGCATGTCGGGGTGTTGCGGACGCTGGTTCGGCTGGCGCTGGGCGCGCCGCCCGCGTCGCTGTTCCGGATGGAGCTGTCGGCGGCCTCGCTGTCGGCCGTGGCCTATTCCGGGGAGGGGACCGCGTCGGTGCGGTTCTTCAACGACACGTCGCACTTGGCGGACCACCGCTGACCTCGGTAGCCAAGGGGGCGGTGCCCGGCACCGCCCCCTTGTCGCTCAGCGTCGGATCGTCTTGGTGCGCATGAGGAATTCGGCGAGGTAGCCGTCGTGCGGCAGTCCGTGCTCCATCCACGGTGTCGGATGGTCACCGATGTAGACGTTGGCAATGGTCGGCTCGGCCACCAACTCGTCGATCAGGTTCTCGTCGGTGGTGACAGCAGTGAGGACGAGCGTGTCGCGCAACGGCCGGATCCCGGCGTCGCGGTCCCACGGTGCGACCCACGCACAGGGGAAACCCAACTCCATCCCGAGCTGTTCGGCGAACGGGCTGTCGAGCTGGTGCACCGCCGGCCGGAGCACTGCGGAACCATCGCCGAGATCGTCGGCGATACCGTCACCGCCGAGCCACGCCTTGGTGCCCGCGGCCCGCTGCCGCAGATACGCGTCCCACCGACGGGCGGGACCGACGGGCATCACGGGCAGGACCGCGCGTTCGTCCGTCGCGGGCAGGCTGGGCAGCGCGGCAAGACGTTCGGCGATCGCCGCGGCCACGGGGGAAGGGTCGCCCTCGACCAGTACGCCGGTGGCGTTGACGCAACCGACGCCCCCACCACTGCTGATCGACTCCACGATGGTGTCGACGATCGGCTCCCACTCGGTTTCGGCGGTGATGAGTATCTTGGAGCGCCCGGGGCCCTGCGGCAGAATGCGTCCATCGCCCGCGTACTTGCCCACGACATCCGCGCCGCCGTACACCATTGCGAAGTCGGCGTGGCGGAGGATGTCGTCGGCCACGGTGTGGTCGGTGGGCAGCAAAGCGATTCCCTCGTCGCCGAAACCCGCCTCCCGTAGGGCCGTGATCAATCGATGTGGGGTGAACGGCTCACGACGGGAGGGACGCACGGCAACGCGATAGCCGAGCGCCAGGGCATCGAACCAACCCTGGTGCACCGCAGGGTGATTGCCCGCCGCATGGACGGCGAACACCTCACCGCGCCGGGTCCATACCGCCGCACCGCCCCGAGCCCGCGGATCGCGCCACGAGCCGACCGCGGCGGCCGGCCGCGCGTTCTCCACGGTGTGGTGGATCCGCTCGGCAGCCCGCGCGATGTCGTCGGTGGCATTGCGCACCACCGTGATCGGTATCCCGGTGACCGCGCTGACGGTGTGCTGATATTCCTCCGGCGTCAGTCCCGCGATCGACTGCGTGGCGAAAGCCCGGCCCGCCCGTGCGAACGCCTCGATCCGTGTGTCGACGGGTAGTGCCGGCGCTCGGCGCAGGGCCTTTATCGCGCGGGTGACGTAGAGCGAGGGTGCGAGACTCAGTGTCGCGGCCGGGTTTCCGGCGAGATCTCGAATGGTCTCCTGGCGCTTGGACCGGTAGGGGCCGCCGGGGCCGAGAACGTCCAGGGACAGCATCAGTACACGCCCTCGATCACCTTCGTATCCCCGAAGGACGCCACGGGTGCGACGTCTGCGACCGCATCACCGAAGCCGCCGTCCACCGGTGCGATCCGGGTTGCGTAGTCCCGCTCGATGTTGTTGACCAGCAAGGCAGCTCGGCTCATGTGATGCACGACGATCTGCCCGCGCTCGCCGTACGGAACGACCCGGCCGGTGTCGGGGTCGACCACCCGGAACGTGGTGTACGGAGCGAAGGAGTCGAACACGCACGGCTCGTCGTCACCGAGGCCGGGTCGCTCCACCGATGTCCCCAGCATCATCGTGCCGCCGTACCCGCCGACGAACGTGGCGTTTCCGAACACCTCGTCGCGCAGCAGATCTCGGGTGTCGGCGTCCAGATGCGTACCGCCCCAGATGATCGCGCGAACCTTCCGGTTCACCAACCCGACCAGATCGTCGTGCTGCGCAAGGCGCTCCAGCAGCGGCGGGGTGGCGAAGAGGACGCCCACATCCTGGCCGGTCAGAATGTGGGCGACCTGTTCGATGAGGTGATCGGTGTAGGCGTCGGCGATGTCCGTCCGGCCTTCCGCGATCAGCTTCTTGACCCATCGCGGGTCCAGATCGATGCTGAAGTTCAGCCCACCGCGAGCCATCGCGGTGTCGGCGGCCATGGCTCCGACATTGTGCGGCCCGGTGGGGACGGCACTGAGCCAGTCCACATGTCGAGGTACGCCGTGAGAGTCCAGTCGCTCACTGAACCATTCGACGCTGCGCCGGTGCCACTCCGCGCTGTACGGGACTCCCTTGGGCCGCCCTGTGGTACCGCCGCTTTCGTAGACGGCCGCCCCGTGCTCGTCACCGTAGCCACGGGGAATGAGCTCACGGACACCGACATCGCGCAGCTCGTCCACCACATTGGGAAACATGCTGAGGTCGTCGAAATCCCGGACATCGGTCAGCGGATCGAAGTCGAGGCTCTCGGCCCGTTTCAGCCAGAACGACGACCCGGTCTCCGGACTGAAGTGCCACCGCATCATCTCCCGGACGAACTCTCCGCCAGTCTGCTCGACCATGGATACCCTCTCGAATGAGTTGAATAAATGTCCGGCAACTGTGCGTTCTTCCTACCCGGTCGCGGCCGGACCGCCGAGGCAGCGGGCGGTGGAGAGGCCGGCCGTGTCGGTCCAGGATTCCTTGCCGAGTACGAGGTTTCGGATGATCTCTCCGGCGGCAGGTGCCTGACACAGTCCCTGACCGGAGAATCCAGCCGCGTAGAGGAACGGGCGGGACTGATCGCGGCCGATGAAAGCCATCCCGTCCGGACTGACATCGAGGTCTCCGCTCCACCCGTGTTCCAGCCCGTTGCCGGCGAGGGCCGGGAAGGTCGTGCCGAGGTGGTGTGACACCCGTTGCAGCCAGTCCTGTCGGCTTTCGTCCGGAGCGGGGCGGCCCATTCCGACGAGAACGCGGTCTCCCCAGCTTCGAATCCGCAGGCTGGACGGGTGCATGGTCATCGGCATGGCCGCGCGCGGAGCACTGCCGGGGGTGTCGGTCAGGAGCATGTCGACGGGGTACGTGGTCACGGGAACGCGCACGTCGGCCATGGCGGCGACCGTCCCCGCCCAGGGGCCTGCCGCGCAGACGATGGTGTCGGCGCGGATGCTCCCCGCAGGCGTGTGGACCCGCCCGTCCGGGTCGATGCTCGTGACGGGTGTTTCCGTGCGCAGGATGGCGCCGGCCTGCCGGGCGGCCGCGGCGTAGCCGCGCACGATCGCGGCGGGGTCGCAGGCGTAGGCCTCGGGCGACCAGGCTGCCGCCAGGATGGTTCGCTCGTCGACCAGCGGGTTGAGCCGCGCTGCCTCAGCGGCGGTCACGAGTTCGACATCCACTCCAGCTGCCTGCTGGGCAGCCTGGGTGTGCCGGAAGTCCTGCACCTGACGTTCGTCGGTGAACAGTACGAGCAGGCCGATACGTTTCAGGCCGAGGTCGGTTCCGGTCCGTTCGGTGAAGGCGTGGTAGGCCGCCAGGCTCCGGACGGCGAGGCTGCTGATGAGAGCGTTGCCGGGAAAGTAGGTACGCACGACGCCCGCAGTGGTCCCTGACGATCCCGATCCGAGCGCGCCACGCTCCAGCAGGACGGTACCGACGCCCGACTCGGCGAGCTGGCACGCTATCGAGGTGCCGATGACGCCGCCGCCGATGACGACGACGTCCGCACGTTCGGGGAGTTGGCTCACGGCCGGCGGGCCGGTTCATCGGGGCGCAGTTGACGCAGGTGATCTCCGGAGTCCCACGGGTACAGGTGCAGATTCCAACCGCCCAAGCAGTTGATGTAGAGGGCCAACTGGCCCGCCACACTCAGGAAGTCATCGCGATCGAGCTGGTCGAGACAGCTCAGGAAGCGCTGGGTGAAACTCCAGAGCTGCTCCAGGCCGCAATAGCCGAGGAACTCGGCCGGAATGCCGACCAGCAGGCGCGCCATGTGCCGCAATGAATCCATCGGCATGCCCTGGACCGCGGCCCGGACCAGACCACCGTAGGTGGCATACCCCAGCGGGCGGGTCTCGCCGTTGACGAACAACAGAGTGGGCAGCACCGTCTCGAAGCTTCCCGCACCGGAAGGGATCAACCCCGCGTGGAGGTCGGCGAGCTCCTTTGGTTCGGACAGCCAAGCCCGCTCGGTCGCGGTGTACACGTCGTGGATGAGACGGATCGCGTCGGGATCTTTCGCGGTCAGTTGCGGAATGCGGTGGCCGCCGTTGGTTCCCGCCTTGCGGACCTCCACCAGGATCGGCTTCTTCGTCGAATAGACCGAATCCCAGATGGCCTGCCCGGCCTCCAGCAGTGCCGGTATATCCTCTTGCCGGATCCGGCCCACCGGGGATGCCGGCATCGGTTCGGTCAGCGTGCCGTACTTGATGCCCAAGTGCTGGAGCGCGGAGCAGAATACGGTCCCATCGGGTGCCTCGCGTCGATCTGCTATCCGAGTGGACGCGGACAGATGCAGCAGCGACGGGATCGGTGCCGCGTGATAGAGGTGCTGTCCCGCCACCAGCGCGTGTCCCTGCAGACTCTGGTAGGGCAATGCCTCCCACAGCGCATCGGCAAGTTCAGCGTTACGGCCGTCGAGTTCCGCGGTCACGGTGATGCCCAGGTCGGGCCAGGCAATCTCGATTTCACGACCGGATAATGTTTCAGTCAAGGCTCTTCCTTCGTTCGATCGACCTGAATGGAAACTCCCCGCCATCGCGCTTCAACGTACCGGCGATCAAGTGCGGTCCCCCACCCCTGATCACCCCCCTATCGGACGGACGTCCTACCCCAGCGCACCGCGCCGCGACGGGCTCCAGGCTTGGTCAGCGGGCCTGCGACCGCACGTCCACACTGTTTCTTTACTGATTCTTGGGCATCCTCGCGCCCTTGGGAGTGCTCGCCGACCTGACCGGGCGCGGAGCGGTTCAGTGGTCCAGTGAGCCCACCAGGCTCAGCTCCACCGGCAGGCCGAAGCGGCCGCTCACTCCGAGTTTTCGGTAAGTCTTGGTGAGATGCTGCTCCACCGTACTCATCGTGATGAAGAGAAGTTGACTTATCTCACGGTTGCTCCGCCCCTGTACCGCCAGGGCCGCGACCTTGCGCTCGGATTCACTGAGCAAGGCGAACCTGTGGATGTCCTTCTGCACCGTTTGAGTATCACCCGGTTCTTCTGTGCCATCGGAATTTTGCAGCCTCCGGTAGAGCGGTTCGGCCCCACACATCTTGGCCATCTGCTTTGCTTGATGTGCACTGAGCCTGAATTCGGAGAAATGGCCGCACGCAAGCTCGGCATCACTCGAATCAGCGAGCGCAATGGCCAGCTCAAGCCGATCCCCGGATTCGAGCAGCACCTTCACCGCGTCTCTCAGCATGAAAGCGCGGGCTGGATTCTTCAACGTCGCGGCCATGATCCGCAGGGAGCGACCACGCACTCGCCTGTCGTCGACGTTCGCCAGCCTCAACTGATCCGCGAGGACGGCTTTGGCACTGAGTGAATCATCGAGACGCAACCACGCCTCCGCCAGGTCACTCCGCCATGGGACAAAATTCGGAAGGTCGAGAATACTTCCGGTGAGAAAGCGACCGCACGCCTGAAAATCCGCCAACGCCGCATACGGGCGGTTACTTTCGATGTAAAAACGTCCACGCGCATGCAAGAAGTGCAACCAGAATGGATTTCGATGCACCTCGGGAAGCGCCTCCTTCACGAGCCTCTCCGCTTCGTCCATTTCACCCATGGCCGTGGTGGCGTGGACGAGACAGGACAACGGTAACCCGAGGGCTGCACCCCAGTTGTGTTGAGGCATCACGGTCAATGCTCGGCGAGAGTGCCGCTCGGCATCAACCAAATCACCCCTGCGCACCGCCACCAGTCCCTGGACAGCCGCGAGCATGGCCACCCAAGCCACGGCCTGATGCGCTTCGGCCTCCGGCCTGAGCGTTTCGCACCAGCGTTGGGCATCGTCCAATCTGTTGTCAAAGGTGAGAACGAGCAGAGCGGACAGCACCGTGACCGGTAGAGCATCGGCGATTCTGCAGCACTGCAGGACCTGTTCGGCACTCTTTACGAGGTCACTCCACGACTCACACTCGGCTGCCTCCTCGATGCAATTCGCCGTGGTGGCTCCATCGGCACCGTCCGTTCCCTTGAGGGGCACCACCCATCGAATCCACTGACGCGCGAGTGTCAACTCGGCAGCACCGGTCAAGTCGAACTCGTCTTCTTGCGCGCCAACCTGCTCGAGCACGGTGGCCGCCTCGTCAGCCCGGCCTTGCCAGGCAAGGAAGGTACTCAGCGCCACAATGCCGCGATCGGCCAGACTCCCGTCTTCGAGCAAGGCGTACAGCGGCACCAGCAGTGAGGTCACCGCGGTTGGATTCCCCAGCCACAAGACCCGTGCCAGCGACCCCAAGACCTCGGCCCGCTCCTGAGCGTCACCGCAGGCTTGATGGGCAACCTCGAGGAACTCGGCCGCGCGACTCGGATTCCCTTCCCGCAGCGCTTGCCAGGCCGCGTTGCGGAGGACGTCCACGGACCACCTTCCCGCGACGCCCCCCGCGGCAACCAGGCGTTCCGCAACCTCCGATGGCAGTGCCCCATCGGTGTGAAGCAGCAGCGCGGTGCGCTCGTACCGTGCGGCGAGCTCCTCACTGTCGAGCCCGCTCAACGCGGCGGCCCGGGCAGCCGGGTGGCAGAACCATCCGGAGCGGAGCAATCCCGCTCCGGCAAGGGCGTTCAACGCCTCCACCACGGTCCGCTGCTCACTTTTGAGCAGCCGCACCAGCACGCCGGCCGATGCCGGAGCACCGAGGACGGCCAAGCCACGGGCCACATCGAGCAATTGAGGATCCCAGCGGTGCAGGCAGGCCTCGACAGCCACCTTGAAGTGATCCCCTATGAGCACGTCACCCCTCATGGAAACCGACGCGCCGTCTCCGGAGTCACGCTCATCGAACCCGTGGCGCTGATCCTGGAACAGCGCTTGCAGGAGCAGTGGACTGCCACCTGTCGCCGCGAGGAAGGAAGGGGCGAGCCGCTCCGCGCTCGCCTCGGCCAGACGTCGCTGCCGCAGCCAATCGGTCACGCCGCCAAGAGAGAGCGGCTCCAGACCCAAGAGATGAAAGTATGGCTGCTTGATGAATTCAGCCAATACCAGTGGAGGCCTGGCGCTGAATATCCGCCACTCGGTAAATACAGCGACGACCGGACTCGTTGCGAGTCGGCGCAGCACCAAGAAGAGGGCTTGCAAACTGGCCGGATCCGCATACTGCGCATCATCGACAGCCAGCACCAGAGGTCGCCCGCCAGCAGCCTCGAGGAGAATCGCTGTCAGTTCATCCACCGCACAGACACTCAGCGAAGAATCTCGGGAGTCTGATTCCCGCGAAGACAGGAGACGCTCGATCCGCTCCCCCGTCTCAGCGCCCGGTTCGATGGAGCGGAATAACTGCGCCAGCACGTCTAAGCAGTGGACTTGCCCAGAACGGGCCCCCGACGCACTCAACACCAAGGCGCCGATGTTCTTTGCGTACCCAGAGAAGCTGGACAAGAGTTCCGTTTTCCCCGCACCACCCGGGCCCGTTATGAGGGAAACCGTTCGGCCCTTCGTCGTGCATTCATTCAGCATTCGCTTCAGGATGTGAAGCTCGATACGCTCCTCGATCGTGATCACTGAACAGCCCCCGTTTTGCCGTGCATTCACTTTAACCATTTACCTGTATGTTCAACGTAACTTCACTCCCGGCGAGCAGTCAAGATCCCCCCGCCCGTACAGCCTGGTCAGCCAGGTCTTCGTCGACGCCGACTGGTCGGCACCTTTACCTCGCAGGCGACCGGATCCACCTCCGTGGTGCCGACGTCCATCAGCACTGCGCCTACGCGGGCGACGCGGACCGGAGCGGCTGTTGGTGGCGGTGCTGATGGCGGCGGGCTGTTCCAGGTGCCGGCAGGCCTGCCGGACGGGGAACGGGGCTCTCGATCACGGGTTCCCGGCGCGGATCATCGCCGTCTGGCGTGCTGGTGCGGCTGGCGGGCGACGTGGTGCTGTACGGCGGGGTGATCGCGCCGCTGGTGCTCGCCGTGGGCCTGCTCGTCGGGGCAGCGCCGGCCCGGCCGGCAGTACGGGGTGCCTTGATCAGCTGAAGCGCTGGAGGACGGCGTCGCCGCCGACCCGGGCCGCTGTCACCGGCACGACCGGCCGACCGGGATGGCCCCTCCGGGCCGGCCGTACCTCCGCGTACCCGAACTCGCCGAAGGCGCCGGCAACTTGACGAGGCCGTCGCCGCGCTCGGGATCCGCCCTCACCCGGTTCAGTGCGCGGAAGGTGCCGCCTCCGGCTCCTCCGCGACCATGCCCAGCTCCCGCATGCGTCCGATGGTCCGGTCGTGCCGTTCGTCCCCGAGCCCCGTGGTCAGCCAGGCCGGCGCGTACCGCGGGTACCTTGCCGGGTCGTACGGGAGGTCCAGCCCGGATTCGTCGACGGCCGCCATCTGCCGACGGAAGCGCTCGGTCTCCTCCGGGGTCTCCGGGTCCCTGACGTAGCTGACCGTCCACTGGTGGCGGTCGATGCCGCCGAGTGTCGCGTGCCAGAGGTGCCAGTCGAAGGCCACGACGTCGCCCGGCCGGGTCTCCAGCACCTGGAGGGGGAGCCCGGCGAGCTGGCGGCGCAGGCGCTTGCCGTCCCACTCACCCGCCCAGACGCCGGACTCGCGGTGCCATTCGGCCAGGACGGCGCTGTAGTCGGCGTGGTGGGAGCCGGGCAGCACCCGGAGCGCACCGGTGTCGCCCGTCACGTGCTCCAGGTACATGATGAGCTTGACGCCGGACATCCCCGGGACCGCGTCCTTGTGCAGCGGGGCCTCCCGGTAGAAGAGGACGCTTTCCGCGAAGGTCGGCAGCACGTTCCCGACGAGTTGCCCGGCCGTGTCGAGGAACCGGGGGTCCTCCAGCAGGGACAGGCTGAGCGGGGTCCGGTCCGGCGTCATCATGGGCAGGTAGCGGCCGGGGATCCCGCCCCCGTCGGTCCGCTCGTCGGTGACGAAGGCGTCGGCGTGGGCCCGTCGGACCTCCTCCGTCAGGCGTCCGGTCTCGTCGTCGTTCAGGAGTCGGGGCAGCACGACGTAGCCGAAGCAGCGGTAGTGCTCGATCTGCTCCCGAGAGAGTCGCATCGGGGGATCTTCCTTCCTTGCCGGCTTACGCCGTCGGTCCTTGGGGGCTGTCGGGGAGCAGCGCGGCTCGGGCGGTGCGGACGGCCTTGTCCTCCACCGGGTCCAGCGCGCGGTCGTCTTCGTCCGCCCAGCGCGCCCAGACGGAATCCTCGGGTGAGGTGAAGCCCGCGTTCTGGCGCAGGTTGATCGTGTCGTCGCGGCCCAGCAGCCGCAGGGCCCGCCGGTCGCCGGTGCGGCGCGCGGTGCGGGCGAGGGCGGTGCAGTTGGGGCCGGTGAAGGTGTCGTCCTGGCGCATCGCGGAGGTGTTGAACCCGATGCCGAGGAACTGCCGCTCCTCCGCCAGGACGCTGTGCGAGCCGGAGTGCAGCAGGTTGTGGTGGATGACGACGAGGTGGCCCGGCCGGGTGGCCAGCAGTCGCTCCTCGGGGTGGGGCCGGTCCAGCGCGTCGGGGGCGATCGTCACGGCGCGGCGGTGGGAGCCGGGGACGACGCGGAGGGGGCCCGCGTCGTCCGTCATGGGCTGGAGGTAGAGGAAGCAGATGATCAGCAGGGGGTGGGCGTAGCCGCCCCCCGGGAAGGAGCCGAAGCGGTCGCGGTGCCAGTGCACCGGCAGGCCGCGGAGTTCGCTCTCCATCGCCGGGGCCCCGAACAGCACGGTGCTGTCCAGTTGGACCCGGGGGCCCATGACGGCTTCCGCGAACCGCAGCAGCCGGGGCCCGCTGACCACCGGCCAGACCTCCTGGGGATAGCGCTCCACCAGGTTGGTGACGAAGAGCGGCCGGTCGTCGGTGCCGTCGGTGAATCGCGTGTCGGCGACGGCCCGTTCGCGCAGCCTCCGGAAGCCGGCCACGTCCTGTTCGGTGAACAGGCCGTCGAGCACGACGTAACCGTCTTCCCGGAAGGCCCCGGCGGCTCGTGCGACGTCCTCGGGGCGGTCGAGCGGATGGGTGATCACGGGCTTTCCACACTCCTCTTGTCTCGTGCCGTCCCGGCCCGTTCGTCCGCCACCGCTCCCCGGTGGGCCGCGGCGCGCAGCGCCCGCACCCAGAGCGCGTACATCCGGTTTTCCCATTCGCGGGCGATGCCGAAGAGTCGGTTGGCGTGCATGTGCGCGAGGCTCGCGTGGATCTCACGCGGGGGCCGCCACAGTTCCCCGGCCCGGTGCAGCCTGTCCGCCGTGCCGGCGACCGCGGGCAGCAGGTCGGCGTACGGGCGGAGGAGGTCCGGCGGCGGGGTGTCTTCCCGGGTCCCGGCGGGCGCGGGGTGGTCGGCGGCGGTGATCCGCAGGCCGAGCCGGCGGACGAGGCCGCGGACGGTGTCGTCCGCGCGGTGGCCCTCGCTCAGGTCGGCTGCCAGGGAGAGGCGTTCGGCGGCGTCGAGTCCCCAGTGGGCGAAGAAACGGTCCAGGGTGAAGGTGGCCTCCATGAGGCGGTCCGGGCCGGGATCCGCGGCCCGCGCGTCGCCGAGCACGGCCGCGCAGACCGTGCTGTCGGCGCCGAACGCGCGCTCCATGGCGGCGAGCGCGGCCGGACCGCCGTACCGTTCGGTCTCCGGCCGGTAGGTGTCGACCACGACGGCGGCCAGCCCCTCGGCGTCGGCCGCCGCGCGGGCCCAGCGCAGGGCCCGGGTCAGCACGCTCTCCCCCGCCTCCGGGCTTGCGCCACGCAGCCGCAGGCGCAGGTGGTGGTCCGGATCGGCGTACCGCATCCAGAACCAGCGGTCCAGCAGGCCGTCGTCCTCGAGATTCCGGACGAGGCCGGGGACATGGCCGGACGCCAGGTGTTCGAGCTGCTCCGGCGTGCCGTAGAGCTTGAGGTACGCCCAGTCGCCGCCGGGCAGGCACCGGCGGTCCGCCGGGGCGAGGACCCGGTCGGATCGCCGGGCCGGGCCCTGGCCGGGGGTGGTCGCCTCCGTCGGCGCGTTTCCGGCGCGGAGGCTGCCCGTCGTCACCACCGGGACGACGACCTCGGAGAGGTAGGACGCCCCGGCCTCGTCCCGCAGCCACAGGTGATCGAAGTCGGGCAGCATCTCCTGGACGACGACCCTTCGCCGGCCCTGTTCCCCGGCCCGGCGCAGCTGGGCGGCCAGTTCGGCGGCGAAGGCGGGGTGTTCCAGGTCCAGGAGCAGGCGGTTGTCGAATTCGACCAGGTACACGTGGCGCGGCACGCGCCACTCCCGGCGCCAGCGCTGGACGCCGCGGAACCAGCGCTCGTCCGCGCTGCCCGAGCCCTCCGGGACCACCGTGGTGTCGGTGAGGTTCCACTGGGCGGGGCTCAGCACGATCCGGTCCCGGACCAGACGCGGCAGGAACGGGGCCTTGCCGACTCCGCCCCAGTGGAAGACGGACGGCAGGGGGCGGGCGTCCTCCGCGATTTCGAGCAGGAACCGGCAGACGTTCGGCGCCTGCATGAGGGTCAGCATGTGGCTTTGTCCGACGGCCAGTCGACGGCCCAGCCGCCGGGACCGGACGACGAACCGCCCGCCCTCGACGCCCACCGTGAGGTCGGACAGCGGCAGCACGCGGTCCGCGGGCACGGACGGCGTCACGTTGACGGCGATCTCATAGGGCCGGACGACCGGGTGGAGGGCGACGTTCGCCGCCCGGCCCGCGCTGGGCAGGTAGCTGAGCTCGACCGGCAGGGCTCCCTCGCCGCGCGCCTCGGCCTCGTAGAGCTCGCGCAGGGCCGAGAGTTCGGCCTCGTCCAGCAGGTCGTGGAAGCGGCTGAGGGAGCGGCCGCCCGGTGCCAGGGGGGTGACGCCGAGGACGGCCCGCCAGTCGCCGCGGTCGAGGTGCTCCCGGCTGCGGGCGTGCAGCTGGACGAACACGTCGAGGGCGGACGGGGCGGGCGAGTCGGCGGGTGTCCAGCGGGTGAGCCGGGTGATCAGGTCGTCGGTCAGCTCGACCTCCGTCTCCCCGGAGTTGAGGGCGCCGCTGACGACGCGCAGCAGGATGTCGTCGCGATCCTGTTCACGGGCGGGGGGCCGGGGGCTGGGGGGTCGCACGGGGCGCGGTTCGGTGTAGGTGGCGGGTGGTCCGAGCCCGGTTTCGGGCGACAGCAACTCCTCCACGGGCACCTGGGCCCCGATGCCGTACCGCTCCAGGAAGGCGTCCCGGTAGGTCGACAGGTGGTCGTGGCCGTGCGGGAACCGGCCCAGCCGCAGCAGGATCTCCGCGGCGTCGGCGGCGGCCCGGGCCACGTCCCGGTGCAGGGTGCGGCCGAGGGTGGCGAGGCGTGCGTCGGCCTGTGCGGCCGGCGTGGTGGTGCACAGCGCGTGCTGGCTGCGGTGGAGGGCGCGCAGTGCGTCGTCGGCGTCCGCGGGCGCGGCGCGGTCGAGGCCGGCGGTGCGGGCGAGGACGTCGTCCAGGGCCGCGGTGAACGATGCGCCGCCGGGGAGGCGGTCGACCGCGTCGCGCACGGAGCGGGTGGGGTCGGGGTCGGTGGGTGACGGGCGGAGGGCGCCCACGAGGAAGTGGCTGTCCCAGAGCTTGCCGAGGAGACCGGCGATCCGTCGCGGACCGGCCTGGGGGAACTCGGCGGCGAGCTTGGCGTGCAGGTCCCCGAAGGCGACCGGTTCCGTCGCGTGGTCGAGGACGGCGGCGACCGGGCGGGAGATCCGGACCGTGGCCCGCCGGACGTCGCGCCGCCCGTAGACGTCGGCCTGCGGCAGGATGAGCCGGTCGTCCACGACGTGGCAGGCGCGGTTGACGTGGACGGGCAGGGCGGCGCGCAGCGTCTCGTCCTGTTCGACCCGTTCGATGACGCCGAGCAGCCAGCCGAAGTCGGCGCGGGTGCGGACGGCGGCGAGGGCGGTGGCGCCCAAGCGCTCGGTGCTGCTGTCGGCGAAGCGGCCGACGGAGACACCCGCGAACGCCCCGAATGGGGTGGGGCGTGTGCTCATGCGGGTGACGTAGCGCAGCAGCGCGGCGCGCGTGCGGGCGCGCCGCCGCGACTCCTGCGCGTCGGCGGTCGCATCGGACGGATCCGACCCGGCGAGGCGGTGCGCTACGGCGTCGGCCAGGGAGGGGCTGGCGAGCCGGAGGGCGAACCGCACGGCGGGCAGGGCGGCCGTGCGGAGCAGGTCCGCCTCCCACGTGCGCACATCGGTACCGGGCCGGGGGCCGGCCTGTGAGAAGACGTCCGTGCTCAGTGCCGGGGCCCGCAGAACGTAGAACGGTGCGGGCTCGTACAGGGGCCGGCCCGGGGCCGCGGTGCGGACGGTCACGTGCGCTCTCTCTCCTTCACCATGGGTGGGGCGACGCATCCTTCGAAAGCGTGTGCCGCTTCGGCGGTGCCGCTCCGTCAGTCGATGAGCAGGCCGCGGTCCCACAGCGGGGCCGTGTCGGTGACGGCGGCCAGCATGCTCAGCAGCACGCCGCAGACGCCGGTGAGGAAGCCGGGGTCGTCCAGATGGACTCCCGGTCGTTCCTCGTCGCGGTAGCCGAGGGGGGTGGACGGGTCGTACTCGGCGATCAGCCGTGCCAGGGCCGCGTCCGCCGCCGCGCGGGCCCGGCCGGCGGGGTCGTCGGGGGCGAACAGGGTCCACAGCCGCAGCAGGCCGGCCGTGCCGTGGCACAGACCCGGCGAGTCCCCGGCGGTGTGGTCGAGTTGGGGCCGGTGGTCGGCTGCGGCACGGCGCAGGGCGTGCCGCTTGAGGTCGTCGCGCCCCAGGGCGGTGCCCGTGTGCCAGAGGGCACGGGCGATGCCGAGGCCGCCGTAGCACCAGCCGGGACGGCCGGGCGGCTGCCCCGCGTCCGTGGCGGGTGCGGGGGCCGGGACCGTGGCGGGCCACTCGGGCGCGCCGTCCGGGGCGAGGGGCTCCGTGCGGCGGGCGTACAACCAGTCGGCGGTGTCGCCGAGGGTGCGGTCGAGGGCCGGTCCGCCGTGGCCGGCGCGGCGGGCGAGGGCGAGGGCGGCGAGCGGGCCGGCGATGCCGTGGGCGAGGCCGAGATCGTAGTGGCCACCGGGGTGTCCGTGGCCGTCGGCGTGCGCGGCGATCCGCCAGCGCGGCGCGTCGGGCGGACCGGCCAGCCGGACGAGGCGGTCGACGAGCACCGTGACGGCCTCCGTGACGGCCGGACCGGCGTCGGTGGCCGTGACGAGGTAGCCGAGCAGCCCGGCGGCGCCGTTGACCGCATCGTAGTCGTGGTCCTGTACGCCGTCCTCGCCATGGCGCCAAGGGTGGTCCCGGACGCGTTCGGCCAGCGCCCGGTCGAGGGAGCGCCGGACCGTGCGGTAGCGCGGGTCCATGGCCTCGGCCGCGGCGAAGGTCAGGGCCACGCCGGCGAGGCCGCCGTGCATGCCCAGGCCGGCGATGGGCCGGGCCCGGGTGGCCTCGGCAAGGGCCTTCAGGTGGGTGTGGGCCGCGGCGTCCCAGCCCTCGCCGGGCAGGGCGCGGGCGAGTTCGGTCATCAGCAGGGCGACGCTGGGCAGCCCCGAGGACAGCGCGGTGGGCCAGAACTCGAAGCCGCCCGCCGACCGGCTCCGGGCCAGGTCCGCGTACCGGGGCGCCGCCTCCGGGTCACACAGCCGGCCCGCCGCCTCGCGCACGATCCCGAGGGCCGTGTCGCGTGGTGACGTGCGGACCGGGACGTCACGGCCGGAGCGGGTTGCGGGCACGACGGCCGGGACGTCCCGATTCATTTCGGCGCTCTCCAGCCCGTCAGCGTCCGAACGCGGTCGGGTCGCCCTCGGGGCTCTCGGAGCCCGAACAGCACTTGGTCCAACGGCAGCTGTACGGGTGGGTGCACCACCACGCCGTGGGCTCGGTGTCCAGGGCGTCCGGCGACGCGATGTGGATGTCGAGGTCGAACTCACTGTCCAGGTCGATCAGCGTTGCGGATAACACGACGGATCACTCCTTTTCGGAACATCTCTGAAACAGCTTTCAAGACGTGATCAAAAAAGTTAAGTTGCGTTCGAACGTGTGTCAACAGGGTGAAACGACCGGGGAATCGAACGGCTGGTGTTCGTACTCCTCGTCCAACAGGCCGCGAGCGAGGGGGAGTCATGCACGTCCTGGTACTCGGCGGAACGGGTTTCCTCGGCAGGCCGTTGGTGGCGCGGGCCCTGGCGCGCGGCCTGCGCGTCACCACGTTCAACCGCGGGACGCACGGCCCGGACCACCCGGACGCCGAGGTGGTGCGCGGTGACCGCACGCGGGCGCCGGACCTCCGGCGGCTGGCCGCGTGCGGCCCGTGGGACGTGGTGGTGGACACCTCGGGGATGCTCCCCCGGGACGTGCTCGCCTCGGCCCGGGAACTGGAGGGGGCCGCCGGCCGGTACGCGTTCGTCTCATCGCTGGCCGCCCTCGGCTGGCCGCGGACCGCGGTCACCGACGACTCCCGGCCACGGAGCTGCCCCCTCGACGCCGGTTTCGACGAGGCGGACTTCGACACCCTCAAGGCGGGCTGCGAACGGGCGGTCACGCAGGTCTTCGGACCGCGCTCCCTCATCGTCCGGCCGGGCCTCCTGCTCGGGCCGCACGAGGACCTGGGGCGACTGCCGCGCTGGCTGAACCGCGCCGCGCGGGGCGGCAGGATCCTTGCCCCGGGGCCGCCCGGCCTGCCGCTGCGCTTCCTCGACGTGCGCGACCTGGCCCGCTGGCTGCTCGACGCCCTCGACGGCCCGCAACCGGCCGGGGCGTTCAACGTCACCGGCCCGCCGGGACAGACCACGCTCGGCGAACTGCTGACGCACTGCCTGGACGCCGTCGGCACCAGGGGAGCGGAGACCGTCTGGGCCGACGGGGCCTTCCTCCGGGCCCACGACGTCCGTCCGTGGCTCGGCCTGCCGCTGTGGGCCGCCGATGACGCGGGGGCCTGGTCCGTGGACACCTCCCGTGCGGAAGCCACCGGCCTGCGTACCCGACCCGTTGCCGAGACCGTGCGGGACACCTGGGCCTGGATGACGGCCGGCGGTACGGCGGGCCTGGACTACGCGGCCGGTGCCTACGCGCTCACCCCGGCGCGGGAGGACGCCCTGCTCCGGGCCTGGGACACCCGGACCGGCGGAGCGGGGACGCCGGACGCGAACGGCCGGGCCGACGGTCGGGAGACGGGGGCCCGGGACGTCCGGGGGCGGCAGGCGTGACGGCGCCGGTCAGCAACCCGCCCCGGGGGCGGGCGGAGCCGCGTCCAGCTTCCAGTGCCCCTTGTCCGCCTCCACGAGCGCCCACGCCGTGCAGGAGGGGGTACCGACGACGTCGACGCGCAGCGCGTCCCGGACCACCCGCACCGCGATCCGGTCCTCGGGGACGTCCTTGAGTTTGCCGAGGAAGCTCTCGGCGTATTTCTCGCCCGCCGTGTCGTCCGTGAAGCGTTTCTGCAAGGCGTCCGTGTCGCCCTTCCGCAGCTCCCGCTGCACCGCCTCCGCGAGCCGTTGCGGGCTCGATTCGCTGCCGTCGTCCTCCGTGGCGATGGAGACGCTGACGAAAATCAGCCACCCGGCAAGCGCGGCGAAGGACGCGATGACGCCCAGCCGCTTGCCGAGCACAGGCCGTCCGGACCGGGACGTGGTGGTCAGCCGAGTCATAGGTCCCATTGAACTAAACACGACAGGACAGGGCACTCACTTTGAGACAGCGGCCATCAGACCCTGACGAACGACACCGGAACGGGAGGCGCTGGGCCCAGTGACGTCCGATCAGGAGCAGACGAACGACGCGGAACGGGAACTCTTCGGGGGCCCCCTCCGGATGGACGAGGCGTCGGCCCGGCACGAGCAGGTGCCGCTGGAGGTCCCCTTCCACCGGATGGCCGGCCGGGTCCCCGCGTTGCTGGCGCGGTCCGCCGTGATGGCCTGGGCGGTGGACCGCGTCTCCCTCGTCACCGTGGCCGTCGCGGAGGTGGGCCGCGGCACGGCCACGGCCTTCGGGCTGCTGGCCACCAACGAGGTGCTGGTCAACCTGTTCGCGGGCGGCCCGACGCCGGACCGGGTGCGCGCCGCGCTGCCGTCCCTGCTGGTCGTGGCCGGTACGGCGGTACTCGTCGCGCTGCTCACGGCCTTGTCCGCGCTGGCGGTGGGCCGGCTGGAACCCCAGGTGGAGCGGGCCGCCTCGCTGCGGCTGCTCTCCCACGCGATCCGGGTGGAGCTCGCCGACCTGGAGGACGCCCAGGTACGCCGGCTCCTGGAGACGGCCGAATACGGCACCGACGCCGCGCGCCGGCTGATCGGGCACGCCGTAGCCGTGGTCAATGGCCTGATCTCACTGATCGCGGCCGCGTGGGTGCTGACCGTGCTGCACCCGCTCCTGTTGCCCCTGCTCCTGCTCACCGCCCTTCCCAAGGGATACGGCACGGTCCGCACGGCCCGCCGGGTCTACCGCAGCATCCAGCGCTGGCTCGACCACGTACGGGTGCGCAGGCGCCTGTCCGACCTGCTACTGGCCCCCGACCCGGCCCGTGAGCTCCGCGCCCACGCCGTGGGACCCCATCTGTTGCGGCGGTACCGGGAGCTCACGGATCAGTCCACGGCGGAGCAGAAGCGGCTCGCGCTGGCCGCCGCCGGCACCGACCTGGCCGCCGGTGCCGTGTCCGGCGCCGCCACCGGGAGCACGTACGCCGTCCTCGGGCTGCTCCTGGTCTCCGGACACCTCCCGATGGCCGCCGCCGGGACCGCGGTGCTGGCCGTTCGCACCACCACGAGCCAGCTGTCCGGACTGGTGCGGAACGTCAACTACCTGTACGAGCAGTCGCTCTACCTCCTGGACCTGGACCGCGCGGTGGCCCTGGCCCGCGAGCGCGCCATTCCGGCCGGTGGCCTTCCGCTGACCGGATCGCCGGCCGTCCTGGAGCTCGACGACGTCTCGTTCACCTACCGGGGGCAGGCCGCCCCCGCGGTCACGGGCGTGAGTCTGCGCATTCCGCGCGGCAGCGTCGTAGCCCTGGTCGGGGACAACGGCTCGGGCAAGTCGACGCTGGCGAAGCTGATCGCCGGGCTCTACCTCCCGGACTCCGGCCGACTCGGCTGGGACGGCACCGACATCAGAGAGCTGGACCGCGACACCGTCTTCGACCGCGTCGCCCTCGTCGACCAGGACTTCCTCAAGTGGCCCTTCACGGCCCGCGCCAATGTGACCCTGGGGCGTCCCGAACGCGCCCACGACGAGGCCGCCCTGCGGCGCTCCGCGGCGTTCGCCGACCTGGACGGCTTGATCCGAACGCTTCCCCGCGGCTGGAACACCCTCCTCGAACGCGGCTTCCACGGCGGCCAGGGCCTCTCCGGCGGCCAACAGCAGCGCTTCGCCCTGGCCCGGGCCCACTTCCGCGACGCGTCCGTCGTCATCGTCGACGAACCCACCGCGGCCCTCGACGCCGCCTCCGAGATCGAGGTCTTCCACCGCATACGGGCCCTGGCCGACAGCGGCCGCACGGTCGTCCTCATCACCCACCGCCTCGCGTCGGTGCGCTGCGCCGACACCATCTACGTCCTCGACCGGGGCAAGGTGATCGAGCAGGGCGACCACGACGGCCTGCTGGCCGCGCAGGGCAGCTTCGCGGCGGCCTACCGCCTGCAGGCGGAACAGTTCCGGGACGGACCGGAGCAGCCCCCCGTACACGAGCCGGAGCACGTCGTGCCGGGTTGATCCGCACCTTGGAAGGGAACCGCCGGTGCTCGACGGGCGGAGCCGTCCGCCCCTCGGCATCCGTGACGCATAGGCTGGGGGGATCATGAGCCGCAAAGCCCGTACCCTGTCCCTTTTCCGGCTCCGCAAGGCTCGCGAGCCGCGCGGGAACGATGAGCAGCGCACCGGGGACGACGAGCAGTCCACCGGCGGCGGGCAGCGCGGCGAGCGCGAGCGCGAGCGGCGGGAGAAGCGCACGAAGCGCGAGAAGCCCGCGAAGCCCTCGAAGGGGAAGAAGCGCGAGCCCGGTTCGCTGGCCCAGCTCGCCGTCGTGCTGCGGACGCCCGCCCGGGCGGGCGAGGCCCTGTTCGCGCGGGCGCCCAAGCGCTGGCAGCGGATGCTGCCCTTCGCCGTCGTCGGCGTCTTCGTGATCACGCTGCTGCCCGTGACCATCGCCGTCCTCACCAACGACTACGCGCTGGACGGCGGCTGGGCCGGGGCGCTGGGCGTGGCCCAGACGGTGCCGCTGCTGCTGGCGGTCACCCGGCCGCTGCCCGCCTGGGGCATGGTGCTGGCCGCGGACGTGGTCGGGGCGGTGCTGCTGAGCGGCGCCGAGCGGGTGGACGGGCACGCGTGGCCGTGGCCGCCGATGGTGGTCGTCGGGTACCAGGTGCTGATGATCTGTCTGGGGCTGCGCGAGTCCGTCCGGACCCTGGTCCAGGTGTGGCTGGTGACGGGCGCGGCCGGGGTGGTGCTGGGCTTCTTCAAGCCCGACGGGGTGACGAACACCGTCGCCCTGCTGTTCGTACTGAGCGGGGCGGTACTGGCGCTGGCGGGCGCGCTGCGGCAGCTGGGCGACGCCCGGCAGCGGATCGCGGAGCAGGAGGGCATCAGCGAGGCGGAGCGTTCGCGGCGCACGCTGCTGGAGGAACGGGCGCGGATCGCCCGGGAGTTGCACGACGTGGTGGCCCACCACATGTCGGTGATCACCGCGCAGGCGGACTCGGCGCCGTACCGGCTGCCGGGCATGGAGGAGCCCGTGCGCGAGGAGTTCGCGGCGATCGCGGCCAGCGCGCGCGAGTCGCTGGGCGAGATGCGGCGGCTGCTGACGGTGCTGCGCGGCGACGGTACGAACGGCGGGGCGGGCGCGGGCGGCGAGCGGGCCCCGCAGCCGGGGATCGACCGGATCCAGCAGCTGGTGGAGGCGACCGTACGGGCCGGTCAGCCGGTGGAGCTGTCCCTGGCGCTGGGCGCGGCCGAGGCGGTGCCGCCGGCCGTGGACCTGTCGGCGTACCGGATCGTGCAGGAGGCCCTCGCGAACGTGGTGCGGCACGCCCCGGGGGCACGGACCCGCGTCTCGGTGACCCGCTCCGACCGGACCGGCGACGTACTCGTCCTGGTGGTCAACGGCCCGGCGCGGGACGCCGTGGTGGAGCTGGAGGGTTCGGGGACGGGCCACGGTCTGGTGGGCATGCGCGAACGCGTACGGTTGACCGGGGGAACCCTGGACACCGGCCCGCTGCCCGACGGCGGGTTCCGGGTCGCCGCCCGCCTGCCCCTCGACGACGCCGCCGACAGCGCCGCCAACGACGCCGACAAGGATTCGAGTTGACCATCCGTGTGATCATCGTCGACGACCAGGCCATGGTGCGCGCGGGGTTCGCCGCGCTGCTGTCGGCGCAGGCCGACATCGACGTGGTGGGCGAGGCCGCCGACGGCCGGCAGGGCGTGCGGGTGTCGCGCACCGTGCATCCCGACGTGGTGCTGATGGACGTACGGATGCCCGAGCTGGACGGCCTCTCGGCGGCCCGCGAGCTGCTCGACCCGCCGCCCGGGGTGGTGCACCGGCCGAAGGTGCTGATGCTGACGACCTTCGACATCGACGACTACGTGTACGAGGCGCTGCGCGCGGGCGCGTCCGGGTTCCTGCTGAAGGACGCCCCGCCGGCCGATCTGATCGCGGCGGTCCGGGTGGTCGCCTCGGGCGAGGCACTGCTGGCGCCCTCGGTGACGCGGCGCCTGATCGCGGACTTCGTGCGGCAGCGGCCCGCGCCGCGCAAGGATCCGGCGCTGCGGCTGAACGGCCTGACCCCGCGGGAGACGGAGGTCCTGGAGCTGATCGCGCGGGGGCTGTCGAACCAGGAGATCGCCGCGCACCTGGTGCTGGCGGAGCAGACGGTGAAGACGCACATCGGGCGGGTGCTGGGGAAGCTGGACCTGCGCGACCGGGCGCAGGCGGTCATCTTCGCGTACGAGGCGGGCCTGGTCCGACCGGGCGACGCGGGCTGAGACCCGTCCAAGACTTCGTCAAGGTCGCCCCAAGCGCGCGGTGGCAGCCCGCATTCGATCCGACGTAGCCCTATTTTGCCCGAATATGACCACTAATGCTCAAGGGCATGGAGGGCTCCCCGGTCGTCGCCGCCTCGTCCGGGCCGCGCTGACGGGAACGGTGGCGGTGGCCGCCGGTCTGGTGTCCGGCACCCGGCCGGCCCCGCCGGTCGCCCGGGCCGGAGCTGCGGCCCTGCGGCCCGCCTCCCCCGCCTCGGCGCTGCGGGAGCTCGTACGGGGCAACGCCCGCTGGCGGACGCTGCACGAACGGCATCCCGACCGCACCCGGGCGGTGCGGCGGCAGCTGGTCTCCGGTCAGCACCCCTTCGCCGTCATCCTCGGGTGCATCGACTCCCGGGTCCCTCCGGAGCTGGTCTTCGACCAGGGCCTGGGCGACCTGCTGACCGTCCGCTCGGCCGGCTCCGTCCTGGACGAGGCGGTCCTCGCGGGCATCACCTTCGGGGTCGTGGAACTGGGCATCCCCCTGGTCGTCGTCCTGGGCCACCAGTCGTGCGGGGCCGTCACCGCCGCCGTCACCGCGGACGAGGAGGGGGAGGAGCTGCCGGGGCACATGCAGTACCTCGCCGACCAGATCCACCCGGCGATCGACCACACCCTGTCCGGCCCGGCCCGCGTGGACGCGGCCATCACCACCCACGCCCGCCGCGTCCGCACCCGCCTCTCCACGGACCCCGCCCTGGCCTCCCGCGTCACCACGGGCCGCCTCGCCCTGGTGGCGGCGCGCTACGAACTCACCACCCAACAGGTCCACCCCCTCCCCTGACCGGGTCACCCCTGCCGGCACAGGGAAGGCGAACGCCCGATGGGACGTTCGCCTTCCCTGATGTGGCGGCGCGATGGCCGTCAGCCGATGGTGCGGGCGGTGTTCCAGTCGTCCTCCTCGACGCGCCACCCGTTGGCGATGGCGGTCTGGCCTCCGTAGTAGAGGTGGAGGGTGCCGTCGTTGCGGGTGAGGTAGAGGTCGGGGATCCCGTCGTTGTTGACGTCGGGGGTTCCGCGCAGGAGGGGCCAGGTGGCACTGTCCCATCCGGTGGTGCCGTAGGTGAGGTCCTCACGGTCCCGGTCTTCGGAAACCACCCCGGCGAGCCCTGCTACCAGACCTCGTACGCGGCCTCGTCCTGTGACCAGGGCTGGCGGTGGAACCTCGACTACGTCGAGGACGTCCACGGCAACGCCATGATCATCGACTGGGTCAAGGAGAGCAACCGCTACGCCAAGAACCAGAAGTTCAAGGAAGCGGTCTCCTACGCCCGGGCCGGCTACCCGACCCGGATCACCTACGGTCTGCGCGCCGACAACCTCTCCGGCGCCCCGGCCGGCAAGGTCGAGTTCACCGTCGCCGAACGCTGCATCAAGGAAGGCACCACGCAGTGCTCCGACGCGGAATTCGAGGCGAACAACTACGGCGACAAGCAGCCCTGGTGGGACACCCCCTCCACGCTCTACTGCAAGCCGACTGCCAAGGACTGCTACACCGCTTCGCCCACCTTCTGGACGCGTAAGCGTCTGACCTCCGTCACCACCTACGGCCAGCGCACCGAGGGCTCCACCGCCCTGTCTCTGGTGGACCGCTGGAACCTGACGCAGTCCTTCCCCCGGCAGCGCACCGACACCCACCCGCCGCTGTGGCTGGAGTCCATCACCCGCACCGGCTACGGCACGGCCAAGGACGGCGCCGGAAACCAGGAAAGCACCACGCTCCCCCCGGTGTCCTTCGTCGCCAACGTCAAGGACATGCCCAACCGCGTGGCGACCGGACCGAACGACGCCACCCCTGACTTCGACCGTCTGCGCGTGGAGACCATCCGCACGGAGACGGGCGGGGAGATCTCCGTCGGCTACTCCGCGCCCTGCCCCGTCGGCGGTACGCACCCGAAGCCGGAGGAGAACACCACTCGCTGCTACCCGGTCCACTGGTCCCCGGACGGTGAGCTGGAGAAGCCTCCGCTGGAGTGGTTCAACAAGTACCTCGTCGACAAGGTCACCGAGAAGGACCGCGTCGCACGCCAGCCCGACGTCACCACCGCCTACACCTACGAAGGCGACGCGGCCTGGGCCAAGGACAGTGACGAGTTCTCCAAGCCCGAACTGCGCACGTACAGCCAGTGGCGCGGCTACGCCAGCGTCCTCGTGAGCAAGGGCGTCACCGCCAACACGGGCAAGTCCGACGCCACCGAGCAGTCCCAGAGCCGCACACGCTTCTTCCGCGGCATGTCTGGCGACGCGGGCCGCCCCAAGATCACCATCAAGGACTCCACCGGCACCGAAGACCTTGGCGAAGACCTTCCCCAGTACCAGGGGCGCAGCGCCGAAACCATCACGTACACCAAGGTCGGCGGTAGCGTCGTCTCGCGTGAGCTCACCTGGCCCTGGAGCCAGAAGACGGCCTCGCGGCCGCGCGATGGCACCACCCCACTGGACGCATTCCGTTCGGGTACCTCACGCACCGACTCGATCGAGACGATCAGCGGCGGTGCCACCCGGACCCTGCGCACCCGGACGGCATTCGAGCCCACCTACGGCCTCACCCAGACCGTCCAGTCCGAAGCCGTCAGCCCCAATGGCACGGGTGGGTGGCAGATCACCCACCAGAAGTGCGCCACGACGAGCTACGTCCACAACACGGCCAAGAACCTGATCGGCCTGCCCCAGCGCGTGCGCACCACCGCGGGCGACTGCGCGCAGGCGGCCACCGGCACACTGCTCTCCGACAGCCGCACGGCCTACGACGCCCTCGGCGCGTTCGGCGCCGCTCCCAGCAAGGGGCAGATCTACCAGGTCGACACCAACGACGCGGCCGGCACCGGCTGGATCACGACCGCCCGTACCGAGTACGACGTGCTCGGCCGTTCCGTCAAGGTCTACGACGCCGCCGGCAACGCGTCCACGACTGCCTACAGCCCCGCCGCCGGTGCCGCCTTCGCGGTCTCGGGCACCAATCCGCTCGGCCAGACAGTCACGACCAAGAGCGACCCGGGCCGCGGCGCCCCGCTGGAGGACACCGACGCCAACGGCCGCAAGACCACGACCACCTACGACAACCTCGGCCGCTCCACCGCAGTCTGGACCACCTCCCAGAAGCCCGGCACGGACAAGCCCGCCTTCACCTTCGCCTACCAGATCGCGGAGCACGAGCCGCCCGTCGTCACCAGCAACACCCTGCAGGACGACGGCACGTACAGCCAGGCCATCACGATCTACGACGGCCTGCTGAGGCCGCGTCAGAGCCAGGGCGAGGCCCTGGGCGGCGGCCGGCTGATCACCGACACGCTCTACAGCGCGAACGGGACGGTCCGACAGACCAACAACGGTTACTACGCCGAGGGCGCGCCCACGAAGAAGATCTTCGTCCCGGAGACCGTCTTCCAGGTCCCGAACTCCACCGAGACGGCCTACGACGGTCTCGGCCGGGCCGTCCGCTCCACCACCCTGCACGCGGACGTCCCGCAGTACTCCTCCACCATCGAGTACGGGGGCGACGTCACCCTCACCCGCTCGTCCATGTCCGTCGACGGCACGACTCCCCTCAAGGGCAGCAGGGCGTCGAAGACCTGGACCGACCCTCTGGGGCGGACCTCGGCCGTCGAGCACGCCACGTCGATGGACCTCACCACCTGGAACAGGACGTCCTACGTCTACGACGTCCAGAACAAGCTGAAGTCGGTCACGGACGCCGCCGGGAACCAGTGGTCCTACACCTATGACGTCCGCGGCCGCATGACGGCCTCGGAGGACCCCGACACCGGACGCTCGGAATTCGGCTTCGACAACCTCGACCAGCGGATCTGGACCAAGGACTCCAGCGGCCGCACCCAGTACAGCGTCTTCGACGCCCTCGGCCGCACGACCGAACTGCACGAGAACGCCGCCGACGGCCCGCTCGTCGCCTCGTGGGCCTTCGACTCCCTGCCCGGCGCCAAGGGACAGCCCGTCTCCTCCACCCGCTACGAGGGCGGGGCCGCGTACAAGAGCGAGGTGACCGGGTACGACGCCGAGTACCGGCCTAGCGGCTCGAAGATCACGATCCCGGACGTGCCCGCGGCCAAGGGCCTGGCCGGCACCTACGCGTCCAGCGTCACCTACACCCCAACCGGCAAGGTCCAGTCGACGACGCTGCCCTCGACCCCCGGCGGCCTGGCCGCCGAGAAGCTGGTCACCCGCTACAACGCCGACGGCATGCCCCAGAGCATGTCCGGCCTGGCCTGGTACACGGCCGACGTCAAGTACAGCCCGTACGGGGAAGTCCTGCGCACCGCGTCAGGCAACGCGCCCAACCGGGTCTGGACCACGACGCAGTACAACCCGAACACCGGCCGGGTCACCAACCAGCTCACGGACCGGGAAACAGGCCCGAACCGGATCAGTGACGTCTCCTACGCCTACGACCCCGCGGGCAACATCACTTCCAATGCCGATAACATCGAGGCCAATGGACTGAGCGGCGATGCGGCCCGTGGGAATTCCCACGGTGGGGGTGTGGGGCAGCCCGGAAACCTGTTCACTTATCGGGTGAGCCCTGGCGACTCGGATACCCTGAGCGCTGCTGCAACGTTTGGCGGAAGCCGTACGGCTACCGGCGATCGCCCGGCAATTCTCATCTTCCGTATGTGTAAATGCGCGTACGACCGATTGACCGCAGAGGGGCATATAACGACCCGGGTCACCGATGAGGTGAGCGGGAGGCTTGAGCACATCTTCGGCCCAGAAGCGATGCCACACTTGCAGCAGGTCTATCGCAGGAACCTATAGTCGTAGTGGATGGCCGCGAGAATGATTGGCGGTGACGTGCGAGTGGTGGACCCCGCAGAGTACGACAAGGACATTCCGAGCGTTCAAGAGCACTTGAAGAGATTTGAACGCGCTGTTGCGAATGTCCGTCGGACCCATGGTGGACGCTCGATGGAAGAGATTCGGCAGGCACTCTTGGAGGAATTTGATTCCATGGGCTTGGTGGTGTGGAGTGAAGTCGCGGATGACACGGCTCGTCGCATTGCTGACGGGTTGATGGGCGACGCGTAGGGCTGACACCTAGCGGCTCCACTTGGCTATGACAGCAAATCTGAAGCCCCCATCGGTGTGACTGATGGGGCTTCAGTGGTGTCTGACGGCAGTAGTTGACGGCAACGGCGGCGAACACCAGGGGTGC
>NZ_JBHWBP010000068.1:0-30327 GCF_042735575.1 Streptomyces sp. NPDC059564
GGGGTGTTCCGGCCGGGCGTCTTCGTGCGTGCGTGCGTGTTTGTGCTGTGTCCGCTGGTGGCTCAGTACCAGTGGTGGGTCTGCCAGAAGTTCCAGGCGCCGACGGGGCTGCCGTAGCGGGAGTTCATGTAGTCCAGGCCCCACTTGATCTGGGTGGCCGGGTTGGTCTTCCAGTCCGAGCCCGCCGAGGCCATCTTCGAGGCCGGCAGGGCCTGGACCAGGCCGTACGCGCCCGAGGCGGAGTTCGTGGCGGTGTGGTTCCAGCCACTCTCACGCGTCACGATCTTGGAGAAGGCCGCGAACTGCGCCGGGTCCTTGATCATCTGCTGGGCGATCGCCTTGGCACTCGTCGGGGCGGCCTGCGCGGGAACCGCGGCCAGCATGGAACCGGCGACACCCAGGGCGACGACGGTACCCGCGAGAGTCTTCTTCGAAGCGGCGATGCGGCGGATGACAGCGTTGGACACGGAGAAGCCTTCCGTAGGGAACAGGACGGCCGCGGGCACGCCGAAGACGTGCGTGAGCCACTCACACGAAGGAGAGGGGATCGTCGGCGGGGGATCGAGCGGGGGCGAAACACCCCTGCCGCCTTGCGACTCATCCAGTTCTACAGACGCCCCGACGGCGTGGCAAAGGGCCCGCTTACTAGCCGCCCTCGCAGCCGGGGCGCACCGGCCCCGGTGGGGGTGGGGTGGTGTCGACGCAGGTGGGGGCCGGTTTCGGGGGGTATGTACGGGGCCTTCGAGGGCTACGATCCCGGATCGTATGTGACCTGGGTCCTGTGGGCCGCCTCACCGGCAGACCCCCCGGATCTCACCGAACGTGACCGGCTGTACTCCTTTCGGGGAGGGCGTCAGGGGTGGAAACCTGCCCGGAATCGAAGGAAACGGGCGCATCGAACGCGGCCTTCCGTGTCGCCCGGCGCAGCGCCTTCAGCAGGTAGTACCCAGGCTCCCCAGCGAGGCGGCCGGGCGCCAGGCAACACGAGCGTTCACAGGAACGTCGAAGGTGTCCAGCCCGGATCACGCCCGCTCAACCCGACCGCCCGGTCCGGCAGCAACAGCTCGCGTCGTCCTGCCCGTCGTCCTCCCAGCCGCACTCGGGGCAGATCTCGAAGTCGGCCCGTTTCTCCAGCGTCGGCTGGAAGCAGCAGGGGCACGCAACGAGGCCGTTCGTGGTGTCGATCGAGGGCACGGTGGGTGGGGCTTCAGGAGGCATGGCCGACATCGTTCCGCTCTCTCGAATGATCCACAAGAAGCGGCGTGACGGGGGCGGGCCCGGAGGCGTACTTCCTTGCGCGGCCGGGCTCCTGCATCATGGCCCGGCACCGGAGTTCACCCGCGCGGGCCGCCGCCCCGCGACCCGCCACCGACCGCGACGCGGAGGCCCGTGTGCTGTCCCACGACCAGGCAAGGCGCGACGAGCTGTACCTCGACCCGTACCCGCTCTACGCCCGCGCCCGCAAGGCCGAAGGACTGACCTACGTACCCGAGTTCGACGCGTGGCTGGTGGCCCGAGACGAGGACGTACGGGAGGTGCTGCTGCGCGCCGAGGAGTTTTCCTCCGCCAACGCCCTGCTGCCGGACGTCCAGCTCTCGGAAGCGGCGCTCGGTGTCCTGCCGCGGGGGTTCGCGCCGCGTCCCACCGTCGTCACCACGGACGGCGCCGATCACGGGCGGCACCGGGCCGTGCTGAACCGCGGACTGTCCTCGGCGCGCGTCGCCGCCCTGGTGCCGTACGCCCAGGAGTGCGCGCGGGAGCTGGTGGACGGGATCGCGGCGGGCGGGTCGGCCGAGTTGGTGGAGGCGTACGCCCGCCGGCTGCCCGGGCAGGTGGTCGGTCGGCTGATCGGGCTCGACCCCGCGGATGTGCCTGCCGCGGTGTACGGGGGGTACCGGGCCGAAGAGCTGCTGTTCAGGCCGATGCCGCCGCACGCGCAGGCGGCCGCGGCCGCGGACGTCGTCGCGCTCCAGCACCTGCTGGACGGTTACCTGCGCGACCGGCGTGCCGCTCCCCGGGACGATCTGTGCTCGGCGATGGTGGCCGCCATGGCGCCCGGCACCGGCGAACTCACCCTGGAGCAGCGCCACGAGCTGGTGGCGAGCCTCCAGAACCTCCTGATCGCCGGATTCCTCACCACCAGCGCGATGATCGGCAGCACTCTGCTCCATCTGCTGCGCGACCGGTCGCAATGGGAGACGCTCTGCGCCGATCCGTCGCTCATTCCGGCCGCCGTGGAGGAAGCGGCACGCTACGACACGGCCGTACAGGCCTTCCGCCGCACCGCCACCCGGCCGGTGTCGCTCGCCGGCACGAAGCTCCCTTCCGGTGCCAATGTGCTGGTCGCCTACGGTTCGGCCAACCGGGACGAGGACCGGTACGAGCGGGCCGACCGGTTCGACATCACCCGCCCCGCCGGTCATCACCACCTGGCCTTCGGCCACGGTCCGCACGGCTGCCCCGGCTCACAGTTGGCCCGCGAACAACTGCGTCTGACCTTGGAGCTGTTCACCCGTCGGCTGCCGGGCCTCCGCCTGGATCCCGACGCCCCCTCGCCGACCATGCGCCCCACCTTGATCCACCGCTCACCGCAGACCTTGCACGCGACGTGGTGACCGCCCGTTGCGGCTGTTGCCGTCGTCCTCCCCTTCGCCGGCTGCGGTTCAGCCGCCTCCAAGGCCTCGGCCTCGGCCTCGGTCACGTTTCTCGTCGCCGGCGGTCCGGGGTTTGACGGCCGACGTGAGTGGCGGGTGGGGCCCGGTCCGCGGTACCGCCCTGCCCGAGGGGCGCGCCAACCGGGGCGCCCCCTCCTTTCTATCTGCAACCTGCGTTGTTCGTAGAATTGCCGCATGGAGGACATCGATGCGATCGCCGTATTGCAGGACCCGGTACGGCGCCGCCTGTACGAGTACGTGGTGGCACAAGGCCGTGAGGTCGGCCGCAATGAAGCCGCCGAGGCGGCCGGGGTGTCGCGCACGCTCGCTGCGCACCATCTGGACAGGATGACCGACGCCGGGCTGCTGGAGAGCGGCAGCCGCCGCCTGACGGGCCGCTCGGGGCCGGGGGCGGGCCGTCCCGCCAAGGTGTACACGCGGGCGCGGGCCGAGCGGTCGGTGTCACTGCCCGCCCGCGACTACCGCACCGCCGCCGAGCTCCTCGCCGAGGCCGCCGAGCAGGCCGGGCTGGACGCCGGGCTCTGCGCGGCCGCGCGACGCCGGGGTGAGGTCCTGCGCGGGTCGGCGGCACCCTGCGGCGGCCTCGAAGAGGCCATGGAGACGCTGGCCGCACGCGGCTACGAACCGCACCTGGAAGAGGCCGAGGGGGCGACCGGGGAACCCGCTCGCGTCGTTCGCATGCGCAACTGCCCCTTCCATGCCGTCGCCGAACGCTTCCCACCGCTGGTCTGCGGCATGAATCTCGCGCTACTGGAGGGGCTGCTCGGCGCGGACGGTCCCGTCCGAGCCCGCATGGACGCCCGGCCGGGCGAGTGCTGCGTAGTGGTCGAGACTTCTAAAAACAATGATGATTGACATAGAAATGGGCGCCGTGCTGGGATGAGGCCATGACCGCATCCGCGCACACCGCCCACCTCGCCCAACTCAACCTCGCCACGCTCCGGCACGCCCTCGACGACCCGCGCGTCGCGCCGTTCGTCGAGATGCTCGCTCCGCTCAACACCGCGGCCGACGTCGCACCCGGCTTCGTGTGGCGGCTCGTGGAGGAGGGGGCCGTCGACGCCACCGGCCTGCGTCCGGCGGGTGAGGACGTCATCGTCACCCTGTCGGTGTGGGAGACCCCGGAGGCCCTGTGGGACTTCGCCTACCGCAGCGGGCACCTGGAGGCGATGCGGCGGCGCCGCGAATGGTTCGAACGGCACGTCGAGGCCCACCTGGTGCTCTGGTGGGTCCCCGCCGGTCACCGCCCCAGCGTCGGCGAGGCCCTGGAACGGCTGGCGGACCTGCGGGCGCACGGGCCGTCCCCCCGCGCGTTCACGTTCGCCTCCTCCTTCACCGCCGCCGAGGCCGCCCAGCACCTTCAGGCCGTGCCGCCGGCGCGGCCTGAGCAGGCCACCGAGAGCGCGCGGACGACGCCGACCGGGGATCCCGCGTCGGTCTGAAGGAGGCACGCCCAACCCGACGCAGGGGGCGCCGCCCACGAACCCCGGACACCGCGCTGTTCCCGGTCGGCAGCACTCATCTTCACCGGCGAAGCAGCAGCAGATGGCCGGTGCGGTCCTGTGGCAGCCGCCGGACACGAACACCGGCCGGCTCGCAGCACGGGTGACCGCCGTGTGGCACCGACGGATCCACACGAGACGGGCGACGGTCCCCCGGCCCTGGACAGCCGTACGGGAGCGGGTATTCCGGAGCTGCCCGACATCCGCCCTGTCCCGGCAACGTATGCAGGCGCGGAAGCGCCGGGTGGGCGTCCGGGACAGCGACTGTTCACACCGTCTTGATGCCGCCGCCCTCCACCACGTAGTCCGCGCCGGTCACGCTCGCGGCCCGGTCTGAGGCGAGGAACGCGACGACAGCCGCAACCTCGTCCGGTTCGACCATGCGGCCGGTGGTCAGGCCCATCGCTGCGGGCACCCCGGACACGAAGTCACGGTGCCCGACACCGTTCGCCTCGGCGAGGCGGGCGCCGAAGCCGTTGTCGTCCTCCCACATGCCGGTACGCGTCGGTCCCGGGGAAACGGTGTTCACGCGTATGCCCTGCGGGCCGAACTCCTCGGACAGCGCCTTGCTGAACGCGTTGAGGCCCGCCTTCGCGGCGCCGTACTCGATCGGGCCCGTGCCCGGCAGGCGCGCGGTCATCGACGAGATGTTCACCACGGAACCGCGCCGCTCCAGAATGCTCGGCAGCAGCCGGCGGGTGACCCGGACCGTGCCGAACAGATTGACCTCGAAGCTCTGCGCCCACAAGGCGTCGTCGGTCGCGAGGAATCCGTCCAAGGTGAACGCGTCTCCGCCACCCAGGTTGTTGACCAGGACGTCCACGCCGCCGAGTGCCGCGAGTGCCCGCGCCCCCAACTCCTCGGCACCCTCCGGCGTACTCAGGTCGACCGCGACCGGGTGGGCGCCGGCCTCCCTCAGCTCGGCCGTGATCGTGCGGGCCGCGCCGACCACTCTGACCCCTTCGGCGATGAGCTGCCGCGTGATCGCGAGGCCAACTCCCCGGCTGGCTCCGGTGACGACCGCGGTCTTCCCGGCGAGATCGAGTTCCATGTCAGACTCCTCACAGATTTTTGAACTGTAGGTACAGAATTAGTCCACAAAAAAGGGCCAGTGGCCGATGCCGCTGATCACAGCGACCCCATCACCGCATCCACGACCCGCTCCAACCGCGTGGCATCCTCGGCGGTCTTCGCCAGCACCCGCACGCCGATCACCGTCGCCAGCAGCCAGGCGGCCACCGCCGCCGCGTCCGGATCGAACTGCTTCGGCCTGCCCATGGCCCCACCGTAGCACCGTTCTTGACCTTGAGGTCAAATAGTTCTTACGTGTCAGACAGCCGCCCCGGCCCCCACCGGATCGAGGCCGGCGCCATGCCCGGCGAGCCCGCTTCGCTACGTATTGACGAAGCCGCCAGGGTTCTGAAGACGGAAGCCGGCACTTCAGAGGTGTTGCCCCTGTCGGTTCGACAGGGGCAACACAGGGGCCGGAGCCGTGGCGGTCTCGGCGAATCGGCGCAGCAGCGACGCCAGCCGCCGGTCCGCGCCGAGCGGGTCCTCGCCTCCGCCCGGTTCGGCCGGTCTGCCAGGCCAGGCGGACCAGACCCGAGCCGGACCGGTCGGCGGCACCGGCACCGTCGTCCGTCGAGCGCCTTCCGTGGCGCGCTTACCGCCGGGCGAGTTCGCAGTAGTCGCGGAGGGTGATGTTCTCCGCGGCCTTGCGGGCGATCTTGGCGGCCATGTCCTTCCCCGGCAGGTACGGCATGACCTTGTAGTACCGGTTGAGGAGCGTGGCCATGGCGCGGCTTCCGGGGACCATGAACTTGGCGACGCCGTCACCCATCTTCTGGCAGCCTGCGGCGTACTCGCGCATCTCCTGCTCGTACCGCCCGAACGCGACGCGGTGGTCCCCGTGCGCGGCGGCCAGTTCGCCCGCCAGGACGTAGGCGCCGACCAGGGCGAGCCCCGACCCCATGCCCGACAGCGAGGACGGGCAGTGGGCGGCGTCGCCGATCAGGGCGACCCTGCCGCGGGACCAGGTGTCCATGTGGACCTGACCGACCGAGTCGAAGTAGAAGTCGGGGGCGTAGCGCATGTCGTGCAGGAGCCGGTCGCTCTCCCAGCCGTTGCCGGTGAAGGTCTCGGTCAGGACGGCCTGCTGCCGCGCCACGTCACGCCGGTCCAGGTCCAGTTGCGGGGAGGCGAAGTAGAAGACGGCCTTGGCCTGGGTGTTGTCGCGGGCGCTGTACATGGCGACGAGCTTGCCCGCGGTGCGGTAGGCGTGCCCGGTGTGGTCGAGCCCGAGACGGTTGGCGGTGGTGAAGATCGCGCAGTTCACGCCGAGGTGCTTGACGAACTGCTCTTCGGGCCCGAACGTCAGGCGGCGGGTGTTGGAGTGCAGCCCGTCGGCGCCGATCACCAGGTCGAACCGGCGCGGGGCGCCGCGCTCGAAGGTCACGTGCACGCCGTGGGCGTCTTCGGTGAGCGAGGTGATGGAGTCGCCGAAGACGTACTCGGTGTGCTGCTTGGTCGCGTCGTACAGGATCCGGGCCAGGTCGCCGCGGAGGATCTCGATGTCCCCGGCGAACAGGTCCGCGGGCAGCTTGGCCTGCGGCTTGCCCGCGCTGTTGACGTACGACATCGAGCCCGTGCCGGTCCGGGCGCGTTCGAGGTCGGCCAGGACACCCATGCGGCGCAGGACCGTCAGGTGGGCCTCGCCACGGAAGTCGACGGCGTAGCCGCCGTCGCGGAGGGCGGGGGCCCGCTCCACGATGGTGGCCTGGAAGCCGTGCCGGTGGAGCCAGTAGGCGAGCGCGGGGCCGGCGACCGAGGCGCCGGAGATAAGGACCTTGAGGTTCGTCATGCCCCAGAGGTTGCAGGGGGACCCTCACCGCGCGCTCACCACGCGCTCACCACGGCGGGAAGGCCCCCGCCCACCGGCCCGGGGCCGCGCTCACCGGCCCGGGGTCACGCCTTGAGGACGGACTCGACGACGCTCTCCGGCAGCCCCAGCATGCGCAGCACCTCCGCGACCGGCGCGCCCACCGTGCCGGCGACCTCGGCGGCCTGCCGGTAGCGCTCGCGCGCTTCGGCGTGGCGGCTCCGGACCGTGGCGACGCGCCCGAGGCCCGTGAGCGTGCGTACGCGGGGCCCCAGGCTCTTGATCCAGTGCGGGTCGATCCGCTCCAGCGCCTCGGTGTACAGCCGTTCCGCCTCGGCGAGGTCGCCCTCCTCCAAGGCGATGTCGCCGAGCCCGCGCTGGGCCGCCGCCAGGTAGGTGGAGTTGCCGGCGCGGCGGGCGAGCGCGGCCGCCTTGGCATAGTCGGTACGTGCCGCCGCCGGATCGTCCGCGGCGAGGTGGTCGCCCCGGTTGACCAGGAGGTCGGCGCTGTCCTCCAGAGCGCCGAGCCGTCCGGTGAGTACGAGGGCCTCGTCGGTCAGCGCGACCGCACGTGTACGGTCGCCGCGCGCGCCCGCCAGGTCGGCGAGCGTGTCCAGGGCCACGCCGACGCCCCAGCGGTCACCGAGCGAACGGAATCCCTCCAGGGCCCGGCCGAAGGCGTCCTCGGCCGCCGCGGGGTCCCCCTGGCCGAGGTGTCCGAATCCCGACACGTAGTGGGCGGCGGCCCGTGCCCACGGCTCGGGGCAGTCGCGCTGGGACGAGACGAGGTCGTACGCGCCCTGCGCGTCGGGCCCGCCCGCGTTCCGCATCATCCACAGCAGCAGCGTGACCGGGTAGCGGCCGCGCCGGTCGCCGGGCCACGCGGCCCCCAGCGCCTTCCCGGCCACCGCGCGGTGCCGCTGCCACACCTGCCCGCCGGTGTCTCCCGGCGCCGACGCGGCGAGCAGCACGCACGCCGCGTACTCCTCGCCGAGCCCGTCGGGGACCGCCTCGCCCACCGCCGTGAGGAGCTCGGTCGCCAGCGGTGCGACGGACGCGGTCGCGCCCCGGATCCACAGGTAGTTGAACGCCGCGGCGAAGAGCTCGAAGGCCGTCTTCACCTCCGGCTCCCGGACCGCCCAGCGCAGCGCCGCCAGCAGGTCACCGTGCTCGGTCGCGACGACGGGCAGCCACTCCAGCTGCTCGGCCCGCCGCAGATGCGGATCGGCCGTGCGCACCAGTTCCAGGAGACGCCGGGCATGGGAACGCCGTACGGAGTCGCCTTCGCCCGCCGCGTCGAGCCGTTCGGCCCCGTAGGCCCGGATCGTCTCCAGCATGCGGTAGCGGCCGCCCGCGACCTCGAGCAGTGACTTGTCGGCCAGCGACTCCAGTGTCTCGCCGTCGATGCCGCACACCCGCGACGCGGACTCGGCCGTCGCGCCTGCGACGAAGACCGTGAACCGCTGCGCGGCCCGTTGTTCGGACGCGGAGAGCAGGTCCCAGCTCCACGCGACCACCGAGCGCAGCGTGCGGTGCCGCTCGTCGGCCGTGCGGTTGCCGCGGGCGGCGACGCCGAGCAGGTCGTCCAGCCGTCCCGCGAGGTCGTCGATGTCCAGGGTGCGCGACCGCGCCGCCGCGAGCTCGATGGCCAACGGCAGGTCGTCGAGCGCCGCGCAGATCCGCCGCACGGTCCCGGGGTCGGCGGTGAAGCCGCGCCGCACGGCCGCGGCCCGCTCGGTGAACAGCCGTACGGCCGCGTCGTCGTCGAGCGGCCGGACCTGGAAGAGGTTCTCGCCGATGATGCCGAGCGGCTCCCGGCTCGTCGCCAGCACGCGCAGCCGCGGGCAGGTCGCCAGCAGCCGCGCCGCCAGCCCGGCGACCTCGTCGACGATGTGCTCGCAGTTGTCCAGTACGAGCAGGAGCACCTGATCGGACAGTGCCGCGATCAGGCGGTCGACCGGCGTCGTGGCGCCGCCGTCCATCCGGAGCCCGTTCTCGCGCAGGCCGAGCGCGGCCAGGAGGGCCTGCGGCAGCCCGGCGCCGTCGCGCAACGGTGCCAGCTCTACGAAGCACACCTGGTCCGCAGCGACCCCGCCGTGCACGAGACCTGCGGCCTCGACCGACAGCCGGGTCTTGCCTACGCCACCGGGCCCGATCAGGGTGACCAGCCGGGCCACGCGCAGCATTTCGGCGACCTCGGCGACCTCTTCGACGCGGCCCACGAAGCTCGTCAGCTGCGCCGGCGGCGCGGCGGGCGTCGGCTCCGGGTCGGTGCTCAGCAGCTCCCGGTGCAGCGCGGTCAGCTCGGCCGAGGGGTCGGCGCCCAGCTCGTCGGCCAGGTGCCGCCGGGTCTCCTCGAACATCACCAACGCCTCGGCCTGCCCGCCCTCGGCGAACAGCGCCCGCATCAGCAGCCCCGCCAGCCGTTCCCGGAGCGGGTGACGGCCCACGAGTTCGCGCAGCTCGGGTACGGCCGCCCTGTGCTCGCCGAGCCGAAGTCCGGCCTCGATGCGGTCTTCGAGGGCACCGAGCCGGTGCTCTTCCAGCCGTACGGCGGCGGCCTGGGCCGTCTCGCTCTCGGGCAGGTCGGCCAGCGCCGGTCCCCGCCACAGCTCCAGGGCCTCGCGCAGCAGCACGACCGCCCGCCCGGCGTCGGCGCCGGCCAACGCCGAACGGCCCTCCGCGGCAAGGCGCTCGAACCGGGAGGCGTCCACATCCTCCGGGTCGACGACGATCCGGTAGCCCGTCCCGGCCCGTTCGATCGCGGCTCCTTCCCCCAGTGCGGCACGGAGCCTGGAGACCTGGGACTGCAGCGAATGCGCCGACCGCGTCCCGGCGGGGTCGATCTCCTCGGCCAGCCGGTCCGTCGAGACCACTTCCCCGGGGCGCACCAGCAGCAGGGCCAGCAGCGCCCGCCGGGCCGGGCCGCCCAGGGGGACCTCGCCGCCGCCGTGCCATGCCCGGGTCTCGCCAAGTATTCCGAACCTCATGGGGGTTGATTATTCACGGCGCGTCGGCGCGGCGGCGCCGCGGCCCGGCGGCGGTCAGGGGGCGATCGGGCCGAGGAACGTCCCGCCCGAGACGTCGACGGTCTGGCCGGTCACCCAGCGGCCCTGCGGGCCGGCCAGGAACCCGACGACGTCCGCGACGTCCTCGGGCTCGCCCAGCCGCCCCAGCGCCGTGATCGACTCCAGCCCGGCGACCACCTCGGGGATGGAGGTGTACCCCGCGGTCATGTCGGTGCGCACCGCGCCGGGCGCGACCGTGTTCACCGTGATGCCGCGACGGCCGAGCTCGTTGGCCAGTGACGGTGCCATCGACTCCAGCGCCGCCTTGGTGATCGTGTAGCCGATCTGGGTGGAGACGGCGAACCGGCTGGCCGTGGAGCCCATGTTGATGATGCGGCCGCCGTCGTTCAGCAGCGCCATCGCGCGCTGGATCACGAAGAACGGGGTGGCGACGTTGATCTCCAGCAGCCTGCCGAACTCCTCCGGGGTGACCTGCGAGATCGGGTTGCCCGAGCTGATGCCCGCGTTGTTGACCAGGATGTCCAGCCCGGCTCCCGCCAGCCCCGCGGTCAGCTCCTCGAACAGCCGGTCCACCGCGCCGGCCTCGCCGAACCGCGCCCGGATCGCGAACGCCCGCCCGCCCGCCTGCTCGATCCGCGCCACGGTCTCCTTGGCCGCGTCGTCGTTGCCGCCGTAGTGGACGGCGACCAGCGCGCCCTCGGCCGCCAGCCGCAGCGCGACCGCCCGGCCGATCCCGCGCGAGCCGCCGGTCACCAGTGCCGTCTTGCCGGTCAGAACGTTCATGGTCACTCCCTCATCGGTTGCCGGTCCGCGGCGGATCCGGCCATGACCCAACAGTCGCTGCGGGGGCTCACCGGACCCTCACCACAGGCTCACCGGCGTACGCCGGCACCCCGCATCCGGCCGGAAGGTGACGGTGGTCCCGTCGTCGATGACGTCATCGACAGTGCGGCAGGGCGTACGGGCTGGGCGTCGTTGCGGGGGCTTCACGCATCGTCGTGACCCGGGATGTGCTGTAGACCGCCGTTGCTGTACAGGAGCTGACCGTTGATCCAGCCTCCCTCGGGAGAACAGAGGAAGCCCACGAGACGGGCACACTCGCCTGGCGTGCCGAGCCTGCCCATCGGGGTGGCCTTGACGAGGGTCTCCCGCACACCGTCGGTCATCCAACCTGTGTCGACCGGGCCCGGATTGACGACATTGGCGGTGACGCCGAGTGCGGCCAGTTCCTGGGCAGCTGCCAGGGTGATCCGGTCGAGGGCGCCCTTGCTCGCCCCGTAGGGCAGGTTCCCGACCGTGTGGTCGCTCGTCAGGGCGACGATGCGGCCGCTGCCGTACGGTCCGCTGAAGTGCTCGGCGTAGGCCTGGATGAGCAGCCAGCCGGCCCGGGCGTTGACGGCGAAGTGCCGGTCGAAGCTCTCGACGCTGGTGTCCAGCAAGCCGGAGGCGACCGACTCGGCGTGGGCCAGGACCAGAGCGGTCACGTGCCGGCCGAACGCTGCCTCGACGCTGTCGACCACTGTGGCAGCGGCGGCCGGCTCGGAGAGATCGGCCTCCAGGAAGACGGCTCGGGCGCCGGTCTCGGCGACCCGTGCGGACAGCCACTCCGGGGCGCCAGTGTCCCTTCCCCAGGGCATCCTCGCGTCGTACGGCGTCCAGTAGGTGAACGCCACGTCCCATCCCGTTTCCGCCAGGCGCGTGACGATGGCGGCGCCGAGTCCACGTCGCCTGCCGGCCCCCGTCACCAGCGCCACGGGCCGCGGTCCTCGTTCCGGCGGGGAGAGGCCTTCATCGATCGGCGTCGGGGGCGACATGGGGCCTCCTCGCGGACGGGGAGGGCTTCGGCTGGCGGGCGGGTACGGCGACGGGGGGCTTCCCTCCGCTGAGCAGCGTCGTCAGGTCCCGTCTCGAGTGGTGCACCGCGAGGAGGTTCGGGCCGAAGAACCTCTCGTCGAACAGGGTGTAGGGCCGGAAGTCGACGCGCCGCGGCATGATCTTCCCCACGCGGTAGCCCAGAGGGCCGAGCAGACCGTACAGGCGGTACAGGAGTGAGCCCGAAAGGATCGCGGCGTAGCCGTACTCGAACTGGACGGCCCCCACCCTGCCGTCGCGCAGGGCCTGTTGGAATCCCTTCAGGACTTCCAGTTCGGCGCCCTCCGTGTCGATCTTGAGGAGATCCACGGTCTCGATGCCGTGCGCGGTCAGGTAGTCGTCTCCCCGGAGCAGCTGCTCCTGCCGCCACTCGAAGTACGCGTCGTGCGGGTAGTCGTACAACGAACTCAGTTCGTCACGTCCCGGGTAGTACTTGACCCGTCGGGTGCCGGACCGGCCTGCCAGCCCTGCCTCGGCCACCACGATGCCCGTCCGTTCAGCCGCGAGGCGTTGAAGTCGGCGTCGCACGGGCAGTACGAGTTCGAAGCAGTGCACCGTGGCCCCGGGGCAGGCGTCGAGGGCGGTCAGGGCCCAGGCTCCGCGGTTGGCGCCCACGTCGAACAGGACGGGGCCGCCGGAACGCTGGTGTACCGGGCCGCCGGCCCGGCTCAAGCACCGCAGGACGCGCTCTTCGCCGTTCGTCGCCGGGCAGTGGTCCTCGGTGTGGAGCACGGAGAGGGCGCCGTACACCGCGTTGCGGGCCGCGCGCACGATGCGGGCGTCGGGATGCGTGCGCACCCACTCGCGCAACGCTCGGTCCGCCCGTGGCGGCAAGCCGCTGGGCCGGACAGCCGGGAACTGGCGTGCCTGCGGACTCACGGCGTACCTCCGGTACCGGTACCGGAGTCCGGGTCGGATGCCCGGATCGCCGTCCCGATGGTGCCGACCGTCTTCCGGAAGCCACGGAAGCGCGTGACCGTGTAGAGCCACAGCCCCGTCGCGGCGGCGGCCGGTACGACGACGAGGACGGCCGAGCGATCGCCGCCGACCAGCATGACCACCACGTACCCGCAGATCATGAGCGGCGGCGTGCAGCCGAACAGCAACATGGCGTACACATCGGCTGCCGTGCTGCTCTGCACGTACACCCTGCTCTGCGGAGCGGCCGTGCCGTACAGCGCCCGCTGCGTCGTCCCGCCGCCGGCGTCGACCCTGCGCAGGAAGTGTTCCCAGCGCAGGACGGGGCGGCTGACGTCCGCGCTGAGCCGCGGGCTGAGTTCGAGGGCGATGTAGCCGGCGATCTTGTGCACCTGGCCGGCGTGGTCGACCCAGAACAGCCACAGGAAACTGGAGGCGGCCGCAAGGCCCAGCAGGACGTCAGGGAGCCTGGTCATCACGGACAGACCGGTGCCGAGCGCCGCGAGCTGGAGGGTGATGAGGGCGTAGGCCAGATTCGTACGGTTGTTGATCTCCTGACGGAGGTTCTGGAATTCGGTGACGTCGATCTCTTCGGGCGTGGGCGGAGCACCGCTCATCCCGAGTCACCCGAGTCACCCGAGTCACCCGTGAAACCGCCCGACCGCACCGCCGCGTACATGTTCTCGAGCCGGCCCGTGTACGCCTCGATCCCGCAGCGCCGCGCCGTCTCCAGCCCGCCGGCGACGACCCGACGGCGCAGCCCCGCGTCGTCGTCCAGCAACCGCAGTGCGGCACGCGCCAGGGCGCCGCTGTCGCCGCGCGGCACGACCAGTCCGTTGACCCCGTCGACGACGGTCTCGACGAGACCTCCCGAGTCGGCGACGACCACCGGCCGCTCGGATGCCATGGCCTCCAACGGGACGAGCCCGTAGGGCTCCTCCCCGGTCGTCGGGTACCAGACCAGATCACATCCCCGGTACGCGTCACCCATCGCGAACGGCGGGAAATCCTGGAACACGACGTGCCCGGCTACTCCGGCGTCGGCCGCGTACCGGGTCAGACGCCGCCTGAGCTCGGAGACGACCGCCGACTCGCCGATGATGTCGTCGCCCGAACACAGGACGAGACTGCCGCGGCCCAACCGGCCGCGTACGTCGACGAAGGCCTCGAGTCCGACGTCCACTCCCTTCCACGGGAGCGGCCGCGCAGGATGGAAGATGACGGGGCGTTCGAGTCGTTCGAGCGCCTCGTGCCGAGGCCCCTCCGAGGCGAACCTCGACACGTCGATGCCCAGCGGCAACGTCACGGACGGAGCCCTGCTCGGGAGGGAGGCGCGCAGGAAGTCACTGACGTACAGGAGCAGGTTCCAGGGCAGGTCCATCACATCGCGGAGTACGTGCTCTCCGGTGTGGTCGTGGACACTGTTGAGCACGACCGGTTCCGTACGCCCCACCTGTCCGCGCGCGGCCTCCACGGCAGCCAGGACGCCGTGCGCGAGCTGCGGCCCGTAGTGATGCGCGTTGTGCAGGTGCACGACATGGGGCCGAATCGAGTCGAGGAGTGTGCGTACGACGGCTTCGATCGACCGGAGATGGACGGCCCGGCCTTCGGTGCCGGCACGATGAACCCTGAGGAGTTCCTCCGGCCGTAGCAGGGGGCGCCGCTGCACGGGCACGCCCTCCCACGTCTCGTCTGACTCCTCTCCCCCGACCAGACACAGGACCTCGTGGCCTCGCCTGCGCAGTTCCCTCACCAGGTCGGCCAGATGTGTCTCCACCCCTCCCCAGGTGGGAGGGAAGGCATGAGCCACCATCATGATGCGCACGCGACGGCCTCTCGATTCCGAACGACGTCCGTTGCTTGGACGAGTCGCATGCCCGACCGGCATGGGTCTGGCGCGGCGACTCCGCGGCGGTCGGGTCCACACGGCGCCGGCCTGCGGCGACCGGATCCCCGGCCTCGAGCGTGGATCAGCGTGTCAAACAACCAGGACGGAGGCCAGGAAGACGCTCGCCGACGCGCCGACGAGGCCGAACAGGTACGACCGGCCGGGGCACCGCCCAGCAGATCATCCTCAGTACGTCTGCCCACGGAAGCGCCCCGCGCAGCGCCGTCAGCGCAGGCCCCACCCGAGCGGGGTGGGTGTGACCGTCTTCGCCGTCGCTACGAACGCAAGGCCGATCACTTCCTGGCGTTCGCCGACCTGGCCGCGGGCCCATCGCGAGTACGGACCGAGGCGAAACCCTCTTCCTCGTCGAGGCCGACAGCAACGCCCCGTGGCTCTTGGTCGACGACGGCGACGGCGGCTGGGCACGCTACGACATGAGCTTCGCCGAATGGCTCTACCGCTACCTCATCGGCGAAGACATGGCCGGCCCCAACAGCTCCGCGTTCTGTCCCGGTCCGGTCAAGCTGCTCAGACGCCCGATGAGCGCCGACGAACGTCCGGAGCCATTGTCCGGGCCAGACCGCGGCATGTCACTCTGCCCTCCACGACAACCACAAGGCATCCAGATGACGCGAGCCACCCAGGCCTGCCCCCCGTACAGGTCCTTCTCACGCATGAGGGATGAGAGGCACTCTTCTGGTCTCGGCCATGGTCCTGTGAACGTGTGATGCGCAGGCACGGCACTCGTCGCGGCCGACCGCGGTGACCGCCCAGCCCCCTCGTGGGCCGCCCCGCCACCCCCTCAACGAGCCGGGCCACGCGGCGATCTCCGGGGTCGTGCGCGACTGCGCGGCGTCAGAACGCGTAGAGCGCGTTGCCGTTCAGGGTCGCGGACATCTCGCACGCGTTGGAGAAGGTGTGCTGCCAGGCGACGCGACTGCCGCGCCAGACGCCGTCCGCCGTGACGGTGACGGGGTCGTAGTGCATCGGGCAAGCCCGGTCCGGGTTCGGGGCGGCCAGCAGGCGGTTGAACTCGCCCCCGGTGGCGTTGAGGGCGTCGCACGCGGCCCTGGGGGCGGGGTGGGTGCCCTCGGCGGTGTAGGCGCAGCTGAGGGTGGTCGCGCGCAGGACGGTGCCCGTGGCGGCGTCGTCCCCCTGGGTGATGCTGAAGACCATGGCGGACGGGGCGTACAGGCTCGTGGGCTTGGCCTGCGCCGCGCCCGTGGCGCCGGCGAGGCAGAGGAGAGCGGCGGCGGAGACTGTGGCTAAGCGGTAGCGCACGAGAAGACTCGCTTTCGAATCGAAGGTGTGTGGGAGCACTGAAGCTTTCATGTAGCGCTCAACTGGGGCTGAGCCTTTCAGATGTGAAGGTTGGCCGCACATCGGCGATCGATTTACGGACAGTTCATTCGAATACCGGACGGCGACGGGTGTTTGTACAGTTGGCGCGGGATGTCCCCAGGTCCACGCCACGCCAGGGCGCCGCCTCCCGGCCGTCGTTGCGCACGCGTCACCATCTCCTGCCCAGGTGACGACCGCTCACGGTTCGCCGAACGGCCGTCCAGGGTGACCGGATCGGTGCGGTGGCAGCACCTCCGGCGACCACGCGCGCCGCGGGAAGCGTGCTGCCGATGCCAAGTGACCCGTGCGTAATGCACGTCGGGCTGGTGACAAACGCGACTGTCGGCGGCTCCTCGCGGCGTGCCACCTTTACACAGCGGGCACGCGGCCTTCTGTAACGCCGACCGCTGGTTCTACGACGCCCCGTACCGACGGGCCGGCCGGACATCGCAGAGGGCGGTCCTTGTGGGCATCCTCGGGCCGTGGCCCTGAAAATATCGTGGCCGCACCACGCGATCGCCGATGCCGGTCTCGTCACCGTGTACTGGTTCCCGGAAGTGGCGGGAATGGAAGATCGAACGGTTCGCGCAGGCACTGATCCCCGATGGTCTCCACTACCCCACGACCCACACGCTCGAGGTCGCGGTGCGCCTGCGCATCACCGGCCACGCCGACGCGGTCGCACGCCGTGCGACCGCGGCCTTCCGGGCGGTGGCGGCCGGCAGGCCGTCGAGGCCGGCTCGGCCGGTCAGCCGGTCAGCCGGTTATCGAGAAGAAGATCGAGCCGTCCTCGGCCCACCACCAGGCGCCCCGTCCCTCGACCCACTCGGAGGACCAGTCGTCAAGAACCTTGATCAGCTCCTCCAGGTCGTACCGCAGGTCGGTGTCGATCCGGTCCACCACCGCTCGGTAGGCGTCCACCGCGGGCCCGGCCGTGGCCAGCGGCCAGCACCCGATTTCCGGCGACCCGTCCAGAGGGTGGGGGATGTAGAAGCCGATCTCCGAGGGCGGGCCGCTGTAGATGTACTGGTGGGGCAGCAGGTCCGCCGGAACACCCGCAGCGCTCAGCGCGTCGTCCAGAGCCGAGAAGAGGGTGGAAGGGCTTCGGTAACTCCCCAGGGTCGAGGGATCGCTGGCGTTGTGGTCGATGACGATCTGCAGGGCCGCGTAGTAGGCACTGCCGGCATAGTCGGCCCTGGAGTCGGCCCGCCCGGCGATCAGTTGCTCCAGGGCGTCCTGCACCGAGAGCCCCCAGTCCACTTCCTGGGCATCGAGATCGTCCTGGCGTGCCCGCGCCGCCTCCCGCATGGCGCCCAGGCGCCGCGATTCGTCGGCGCTCAGGTCCCGGGCGGGCAGGAAACGGGCGACCTTGCTGCGGTTCGCCATGCTGAAATTCACTACCTTGCTCATGCCGATCATGCTGCCAGAGGGCACTGACACTCAATGTCTCCTGGAACCCCCGAAGCCATGGGGCGAGAACCTGCTGTCGGTTCAGCCCCACCCGTGCCGAGCCGACGGTGGCGGACCGTCAGCCGCGGCGCCCTTCGCGGGCGAGGGCGGGCACGAAGCGGGCCGCGTCCAGGGTGCCGACACCGGTAGCCATGTCGTAGCCGTTCACCGCGGTGTAGCCGGTGACGCCCTGGTAGCTGTTGTTCGTACCGTCGTTGACGTCGACGATGCCGGTGGAGCGGTCGTACGCGGAGCGCCCGTACAGGCGGTACAGCGCCTCGTGGATGTCGCCCAGGCGCTTGCCCGCGGCCTGGTCGGCCAGGGCCACGATGCCGGACAGCAGCGGGCTGGACTCGCTGGTGCCGCCGGATACGTCCCAGCCGGTGGCCGTGGGATCGAAGCTGGAGTAGATCCAGGCACCGCCGTTGACTGCCGCGGCCATCGAGATGTCCGGGGTGCCGCGCCGCTCGCCGACGACGTTCCTGACGCCGTCCTGGAAGGCCGGGCGGGTGAAGACGTGGGACTGGCCTCCGCCGCCCGCACCGTTGTCGTTGTAGACGCTTTCGGGCGCGGTCCGCTTCCCCGCGTCGTCCAGGTGCAGCTGGGTGCCGCCGACGGAGGTCACCAGCGGATCGGAGGAGGGCCAGGAGTTGACGCGCTCGTTGTAGTAGCCCGTGCCGTCGGCGGTGTTGTCGGTCGCGCCGCCGTCGCCGGAGGAGGCGAGCACGGTGACGTGGTTGCGTGCGGCGGCCTCGAAGGCGTAGCGCAGTTTCCCGATGCTGGAGAAGTCACCCTTGTCGAAGCCGGGGAAGGTGTTCTCCGTCGCGCCGAAGCTCTGCGTGATCACATCGCCGATGCCGCGGTCGATCAGGGCCTTCTCGGCGTCCATCATCTCCGGCAGCCCGGTGGTGCCTTCGGTCTCCGCGACCGCGGTCTCCACCAGGACGATCTTCGCGTCCGGTGCCACCGCGTGCGCCATCTCCACATCGAGCGTCGTCTCGCCGGCCCAGCCCAGCATGTCGGCGTTCTTCGGGTCCCACTTGGGGACGTTGCCCCACTTGACCACCTGCACCTTGGTGCTGGGTATCCCGAACTGCCTGCTGTAGACGTCCAGGTCGTGCTGGACGGTCGGCGAGCCGAAGGAGTCCACGATCACGATCGTGCGGCCCTTGCCGGTGATGCCCGCCTTGTACAACGGGTTCAGGTCGTACGCCTCGCGGTACTGCAGCGGGGTGTAGCACGCGATCTTCCACTTGGTCCGGCACTCCTCGATGGAGAGCGGGCTTCCCACGGCGCGGACCAGCTGGTGCCCGGCGACGGCCGGACGGGCCACGGTGTGCGGGATCGCGGGGGTGTGCGCGGAGGCGGTCACGGTCCCGGTCACCGGGGCGGCCGCCACCGCGGTGAGCGCGAGGCCTGCGGCGGCGGCCGTGGTGGCCGCGGCGCGTGGCCACGTACGACGAACTGAAGGCATTGCGGACTCCCTTGGGGGGGTGGCGCCGCGCGGAGCGGCTTCCACGATCACATCCGTCAAGTCATGCGCAGGACAAGGCTGTTTGACGCTTGATGCCGAACGCTTTACCTGAATGCGCAAGACGACGCCGAGTGCCAGGATCTGGTCAAAACCCGCCCGGGATCAGCCTGTTGGGGCACATGTGGGCGGATTCGCTCCGGCCCAGAGTGTCCGCTCAGCAGACGCGACCCATCGGAATTCGGACATGTTTCGGCGAATACCTGACGTGTCCATGGCGATCATGAAGATCGCTGGCAACCTCTCCCCATCCCCAGCAGCACTGCCAGCACCACAGGGACCACCAGCACCACAGGCACCACACGCTCCGCCCGGCCGGCCTCATCCCGGCCGCCGGTTCCACCCCCCACAAGCTCAAGGAGTCCGCGTGAAGTCCACGCACCGGCGGAACGCCACCGCCACAGGCGCCCTGCTCGCCGCCGCCGCCCTGCTCACCGTAGGCGTCCAGGCCGGCAGCGCCAGCGCGCAGCCCGAGGGATCCCCGAACGCGACCGCGCCGCAGGGCCCGCCCGTCGCCAACCCGGGTGCGCTGCCCGCGCAGCTCTCCCCGTCCCAGCGCGCCGAGCTCATAGCCAAGGCCCAGAGCACCACGGCCGCGACGGCCAAGGAGCTCGGCCTCGGCGCTCAGGAGAAGCTCCTCGTCCACGACGTGGTCAAGGACCAGGACGGTACCACCCACACCCGGTACGAGCGTACGTACGAAGGGCTCCCCGTCCTCGGCGGCGACCTGGTCGTCAGCCGCACCGCCGCCGACCGGACGCAGAGCGTGAGCAAGGCGTCCACCGCCCAGCTGCAGGGCGTCTCCACCTCCGCCCCGGCCGACGCTCCGGCGGCCGCCTCCGCGAAGGCCCTCGACGCCGCGAAGGCGGTCGGCTCCAAGGCCGACAAGGCCGACGCCGCGCCCCGCAAGGTCGTGTGGATGGCGAAGGGCGTGCCGACGCTGGCCTACGAGACCGTCATCGGCGGGCTCCAGGACGACGGCACCCCCAACCAGCTCCACGTCATCACCGACGCCAAGACGGGCGCCAAGCTCCACCAGTGGCAGGGCATCGAGACCGGTGTCGGCAACACCCACTACAGCGGCCAGGTCACCCTCGGCACGTCGGCGTCCGGTTCGAACTTCACGCTGAACGACGCCGCCCGCGGCGGCCACAAGACGTACAACCTGAACCGCGGTACGTCCGGCACGGGCTCGCTCTTCACCCAGTCCACCGACACCTGGGGCAACGGGGCCAACTCCAACGCCGCCACCGCGGGCGCCGACGCCGCCTACGGCGCCGGGGTCACCTGGGACTTCTACAAGAACGTCCTCGGCCGCTCCGGGATCCGCGGCGACGGCGTCGCCGCCTACTCCCGGGTCCACTACGGGAACGCGTACGTCAACGCGTTCTGGGACGACGGCTGCTTCTGCATGACGTACGGCGACGGAACGGGCAACAACGACCCGCTGACCTCGCTGGACGTCGCCGGCCACGAGATGACGCACGGCGTCACCGCCGCCACCGCCGGCCTCGAGTACAGCGACGAGTCGGGCGGCCTGAACGAGGCGACCTCCGACATCATGGGCACGTCCGTCGAGTTCTACGCGAACAACCCCAGCGCGCCGGGCAACTACCTCATCGGCGAGCAGATCAACATCAACGGCGACGGCACCCCGCTGCGCTACATGGACAAGCCGAGCAAGGACGGCGGCTCCAAGGACGCGTGGTACGCCGGCGTCGGCAACCTCGACGTCCACTACTCCTCGGGCCCGGCCAACCACTGGTTCTACCTGGCCTCCGAGGGCTCCGGCGCCAAGACGGTCAACGGGGTCAACTACGACTCGCCGACCTCCGACGGCCTGCCCGTCACCGGCATCGGCCGGGACAAGGCGCAGCTCATCTGGTACAAGGCGCTCACCACCAAGTTCAACTCGAGCACGGACTACGCGGGTGCCCGCGCCGGCACGATCGCCGCGGCGACCGAGCTGTACGGGGCCGGCAGCGCCGAGGTCAAGAACATCACCGACGCCTGGGCCGCCGTCAACGTGGGCGCCCGTTCGAACGGTGGCACCACCACCCCGGGGAAGGTCTTCGAGAGCACGACCCGGGTGGCCATTCCGGACTCCCCGGCCCCCGCGGTCACCTCGTCGGTCGCCGTCAGCGGAATCACCGGTAACGCGCCGAGCGCCCTCAAGGTCGGTGTGAAGATCACCCACACCTACATCGGTGACCTCCAGATCGACCTCGTGGCCCCCAACGGGACCTCGTTCCGCCTGCAGAACTCCTCGTCCGACTCCGCGGCGAACCTGGACAAGACCTACACGGTGAACGCCTCGGCCGTAGCGGCCAATGGCACCTGGAAGCTGAAGGTCCAGGACAAGGGAGCCGCTGACGTCGGCACGATCACCGACTTCAAGCTCACCTTCTGACCAGCTGACCGGCTGTGACCTGAAGAGAGGTGGCCGGAGCCATTGTGGGTCCCGGGCCCCTGGGGTACCCCCCCCCCCTACCCCTGACACCTCAAACGGAACCCCGGCGGAGAGATCGCGCGCCTTATCCGACCAGGTTCTGGCACGAGGCCGTCCCCGGGCCCATCCCCGGCAGCGGGGGTCGGCATGGCCCGGGCCGGCGAGGCATCCAGGGCCGCCAGGGCGTCCAACCGCAGCACGCTGTAACGCCGTTGCGCGACGGAGAGGCCCGCGACCGCCCCTCCGAGAGCGAGCCATCCGGCGGGTCCGGCCGCCATCACGGCGCCCGTCAGCAGCACCGGCCCGGCGGACTTCTGCACCGACTGGGCCATGCCCGCCACCCCCAGGTAGGACGCCCGTGCCTCCTGGGGCGCGAGGGACACCGCCAGCTCCCACGAGCTCACCGACCGCATCAGCTCCGCCAGGGTGACCAGTACCGCCGCCGTCAGCAGGATGACCGAGGCGGCCCAGGCTCCGCCTCCCGTCGACAGCGCCAGCAGGGCGCAGCAGGCGAACACCGTCAGCCCGTACAGGAGGACCGTGCCCGCCGCCTGGCGCGGCTCCTCGACCCTGGCGGACACCCGCAGTTGCAGTACGACGACGAGCACGGTGTTGATCACGAGGAAGGCCGGAACCAGTGCCTGGGGTGCGTCCGTATGGTGGACCAGCCACAGCGGCAGCCCCACGTTGAGGATCGAGTCGTCAAGGTTCATCGGCATGTCCAGCAGGACGAACCGCAGGTATCCGCGGTCCCGCCAAGGGCTCGGCGCGGGTCGCCGCCGCCCGGTCGACCCCTCCTGCCCGGCGGGCCCGGCCGGGCCGCTCGCGCGGGCCCGCACCCGCGGGTGGCCGCTCACCTCCGGGGTGCGCCACACCAGCGCGGCGGCCGCGACGAAGGACAGGGCGTTGGCGAGGATCAGGACCTGGTAGGCCTCGCGGCTGCCCACCGCGAGGCCGATCGCGGCGAGACCCGCGCCGAGCGCGTAGCCGGCGTTCGCCGAACTGCGCGACAACGCCTGGTAGGTGGCGCGCCGTTCGCCCGCGGCCCGGGTGGCGAAGAGCATCTCCAGCGTCTTGGCCGCCCGGTCGCCCAGGTTGGTGAGGGCGACCGCGAGCAGCAGCGCATCGAAGCGGGTGACGACGAGCAGGGCGCACACGGTCTCCAGGCGCAGCAGGTGACAGCCGATCAGCAGCGAGCGCACCGGGAACCGGCAGGCCAGGTGACCGGCGAGCGGTGAGCCGGCGATGCCCGCCACTCCGGCAGCGCCGAGCAGCAGGCCCAACCGCCCTGCGTCCAGCCCGACGACGAAGGTGAAGTACAGGACGGAGGCCGCGGCCCACACCCCCGATCCCGTCCGATCCAGCGACAGGGCGAGCAGCATGATCCGTGCGGGGCGGCCCCCCGGCGGCCGGCGCAGCTGCGCCAACAGGCCGGTCTCACCCCGCCGGCCCTGCCCGCCCTCTCGGCCCTGCCGGCTCTTCCCGCTCCCCCGGCCCTCCCCGCCCCGCCACATCCCGAGCCCCCGAATCCCCAGCGAAAGTATCTCGATGTCGAGATACCCAGCGCGCAGCCTGCCCGAGATTAATCTCGACGTCAAGATACTTGGGGGGCGTACAACCGGTCCGGCCAGGGCTGCCGACCTCGCCAGCTACTCCGGCTTCCCGGTCCTCGGCAAGAAGGCGACGAACTCCGTCTCGCCGAGACCCTGGTGCCCGCAGATGTTCTTGCTGGTGAAACGGAACCGAAGATCACCAAGCCACGTCATTGAACATGTTCAAGTGATTGTGACCAGGAGGTTCCCTCTATGTCCGGACGACGCCAGCGCATCGCGGTATGGCTCGGAGCGGCAGCCGTCGCCGCAGGGTTGGGGGCCGGCGGCTGGTACGCGTCCCAGGTGATGGCAGCTTTCGACGGCACCCTGGGCGTGCCCTGCGACGATGCTGTCCGCTTCCTCCGGGCCGCCCCGCTGCCCGAGGGGACGCACGACCGGCGGTGCACCACGGGGCAGTGGATGAGCGTTTCGTACGAGTTGGACATCCGTGCGCCCCGCGAAGCCGCCGAGACGTGGCTGCGGGCCTCGTATCCGGACACGGAGCTTCTCAGGGACTGTGCGGCCGCCGACGCGTGCGCGCATCCACAGCCGCGCCCCGTGCCGTTCACGGACGAGAACGGCCACCGGCTCACGGACTCGGTGAGGATCGAACTCGACTACGAGGACGGAGACATCGCGCACGTACGGATGTCCGGAGCGACCATCTGACAGCAGCCGGCCCTTCTCCCTCAGGCCGGCCTGCGGCACCGGTCCGTCATGGGTGAAGCCGCGGCAGGCTCAGCCCCAGGTCTGTCCGGCCGGCTCCTTGATGGTGCGGTTGATCCGGTTGAAGAAGTTGGTCAGCGCGATCTCCAGGTTGATCGCGCCGACCTCCTCCTCGGTGAAGTGGGCGTTGACCTCTTCCCAGATCGCGTCGGCGACTCCCTCCGCACCGTCCTGCAGCCGGGTGGCGGCCTCGGCCAGCGCCAGTGCCGCGCGCTCCCCATCGGTGTAGAACGGTGCCTCGCGCCACGCCGCTACGTTGTGCAGCCGCTCGTCGGTGTCACCGGCCTTCTTCCCCTCGGTGACACTGGCGTAGACGCACGCCGAGCAGCTGTTGATCTGGCTGGCGCGCAGGTGGACCAGCGTGACCGGTTCCGCGCCGTCGCCTACCGCGTCGGATCACACGCCGACGCGGAAGACGTGGTCCAGGAGGCGTGGCTGCGGCTGTCCCGTCAGGACACCGGCACCATCGACAACCTCGGCGGCTGGCTGACCACCGTCGTCGGCCGCATCAGCCTCGATGTCCTGCGGTCGGGCCGGACCCGCCCGCAAGTCGCCCTCGACGACCAGCTGCCCGAATTCACCGTGACGCTCGACGACGCTCCCGCTCCGGAAGACCTCGTGGCGCTCGGGGACTCCGTCGGCCTCGCCCTCCTCACGGTCCTCGACTCGCTGCGCCCGGACGAACGACTGGCGTTCGTGCTGCACGACGTGTTCGCCGTGCCCCACGGGGAGATAGGCACGATTCTCGACAAGTCCGCCGACGCGACCAAGATGTTCACCAGCCGCGCCCGCAGGAAAGTACAGGCCGCCCAGCAGCCGGCAGGCGCCGGACGACAGCAACGCGAGGTGGTCCAAGCCTTTCTGGCCGCGGCCCACGACGGTCGGTTCGAGCAGTTGCTGCGGGTTCTCCACCCCGAGGTGAGGTTCACCGTCCATACACCGAACGGCCGCTTCGTCACGCTCGGAGCCACCGAGGTCGCCACGGGCGCGCGAGTGGCCGGCGCCGCGGCTCGAGGACATGCGGCGACCGTCAACGGCCGCCCCGGCGTCATCTCCTGGAGCGAAGACGGCACCCCGCTCTCCGTACTCGCCTTCACCGTGGCCGACGGCCGCATCACCGAGATCACCGCTGTGATCGACCCTGCCGAACTCGCCCTCATGGACCTGCCGGAACCGGTGTGACTCCCCACCCGCGACGGCCCCGCACCGATCGGAGGACTTCTGCTTGACGGTGCCGGGCCCGAACCAGTCCGGTGAGGGCCACCCGCCCCGACCAGGTCGGGGCGTACGACCTGCCGACTCCGGGTTGCGGCAGGTACACGCGGCGGTGCGGCGGTAGTGGTGGACGGGGAGTAGTTGTCGCACACGATCGCGACGCGCTTCTTCTCGTCCGAGCGGGTGTAGGTGGCGCGCCGCCTGGGCCTCGGTCAAGGTCGGGGGCCTCGCTTTCCCCCGCGGTCGGCCCACTGGCGCCCGGCATGGGGTTGCTGAGCAGACCGAACTCGTCCATGCAGAAAATGACTTCGGGTGGCTGAAGGCCCCTCGCTCCCTATGGCCGGTTGACTGCAACCAGCTGGAGATCTGCTGACGATCCGCCCGGTGGGTGCTGAGGGTCTGTGCAGGTCCTCGTTACACAGCCCGCATCACGCTCGCGTCGATCGGGTCGGGAGAACGCGTTGGGGCCGAAAGTGCAAGATCGGCAGGGCCTGCCGAATCCGACTGCCGGTGGGGTATCCCTGAAAGGCGGCCCCGATCGGAGGTCGTTCCCTCCTGGAAGGACACTTGCCGTGGACGGCTGGTACGTGGACGACCGTTGCTTCAACTGCGATGTCGCACGACAGCTCGCGCCCGATCTGATCGGCGAGGTCGACGGAAAGTCCCAGATCCTGCGCCTGCCGCACGATGAGGCGGAAACGCGGCGCTTACACGCAGCGGTCTTCGCCTGCCCCACCCGCTCGATCCGCCCCCTCTCGGGCCTGCCGGACCAGGGGCTCGATCCCTTTCCGATGGCCTTGGACAGCGGCGTACTGCTGTGCGGGCACAACTCACAGCGCACTGCCGGGGCCAATTCCTACTTGCTTCTACGGCCCTCCAGCACGGTCATGATGATCGACACGCCGCGCTGGAGTCGTGAACTCGCCAAGCGCTACGCAGCATTGGGCCCGGTCACCGATGTGCTGCTCACCCACCGAGACCACGCTGCACACGGCCGCCGCTACGCGGACCATTTCGGCGCCCGGCTGTGGATCCACGAGGGCGACCTCGATGCGGCGCCAGACGCGGACCGGGTGATCCAGGGTCTCGAACCCCTGGAGATCAGTGAGGGGGTCACCGCCCACCCGCTGCCCGGCCACACTCCGGGCAGTGTGCTCTACCTCGCAGATGACCGGTACTGCTTCAGCGGGGACAGCTTCTACTGGTCACGCACCACCGGTGATCTGGAAGTCGCGGATAGTGTGACCTGGTACTCCATTGAGGAGTTGGCCACCTCACTGACCAGGGCGGCCGGACGACTCCGGTTCGAGTGGGTCCTGCCGGGCCACGGCGATCGCCGCCGGCTGTCCGCCGACGAGATGTCCCGGCGGCTGACAACGCTGGCAGAGCGCACTCGGCTGTTGCGGCCCCGGCCGGTCGACTTCACCGCCGTTCGCTGGTGAAGGGGCGGCGCGACCGGAGCCGCGCCCCCGTGGCGTCGGCCGCGGTGCCTCGTCCTGCTTCGTGTGCGGTGTTGTACACCGTGCCAAGATCACAGCAGCCAGACGGGTCGCCCGGCCTGCACCACCTGCACCACATCGACGTGGCCCGCAGGACCGAGCAGCTCGGTGGGGCCCCGTGAACTTCGACCTCACCGGGCCGGCGGGGTTGACCGGGGCCGGCTCGCCCTCGCCGCGTGGCGTACTGCTCGACGGCTGAGGGCGGGCGTGGGGTGCTCCCGGTCCGGGTCCGGGTCCCGATCCCGGTCCCGGTCTCGGGAGCACCCCGTCGAGGTCAGGTCACGGGCAGCCGGGGCCCGTTCCGGGGTTGGCGCAGACGTCGGTGCCGGGGCCGCCGTTGTTGCTGTTCGTGCCCGGGCCGCCGTCGAGGTTGTCATTGCCGACGTCGCCGAAGAGGGAGTCGTTGCCGGGTCCGCCGGTCAGGGTGTCGTCGCCCGGGGAGCCGTGGAGGGTGTCGTCGCCGACGCCGCCCGCGACGCGATCGTTGCCGGGCCCGCCGGTGATCGAGTCCGCCCCGGGGCCGCCGCATACGAGGTCGTCGCCCGCGCCGCCGTTGATGGTGTCGTTGCCGCCGTGGGCGAGGATGACATCGCGTGCGGGCGTGCCGTTGATCTGGTCGTTGCCGGGGGTACCGGTGATGGTGGGCTGTTGGCCGAAGCAGGTGACCGCGTTGACGGTGGTGGTCTCCGTCACGGTGTCGTTGGCCGGAGCCGGGTCGGAGACCGCGCCGGCCACGCCCGCCGTGTCAACGGCGATGTCCTCGATCGTGGTCGTCACGGTGATGGTTCGCGCGGCGCTCGCTCCGGCGGTGAGGGTGCCGATGCCGCAGGTGACGACGTCCGGGGTGGTGCCGGACGCGGTGCACCCGGGGGACGCCGAGACGAACTGCAGTCCGGCCGGGAGGGTGTCCTGGAGGACGACCCCCTCGGCCGTCTGCGGGCCGTTGTTCGTCGCGGTGAGCGTGTACGTCACGTTCTGGCCCTCCACGACGGGGTCGGAGCCCGTATCGGACTTCGCGACGGCCAAGTCGGCGCCGGTCAGGTGGAGGTGCCCGATGAAGCTGGAGGTCTCGGCGAACCAGATGTCGTCGTCCGGGCCCTTGGTGATGCCCCAGGGACCGCGCTCCGAGGAGGGCAGGGGGAACTCGGCGATGACGCCGGACGTGCTGATCCGCCCGATCTTCCCGCTGTTGCGTTCCGTGAACCACAGGCTGTCGTCCGGCCCGGCGGTGATGTCCTGGGGCTGGGGCGAGGAGCCGTTCGACGGTACGTCGTACTGGGTGATCACGCCCGACGGGGTGATCCGGCCGATCCGGTTGCCCCCGAACACGGTGAACCAGAGGTTCCCGTCGGGGCCGGTGGTGATGTCGGTCGGGCCGCCGCCGCCGGGGACCGGGAACTCGGTGACGACGCCGGACGGGGTCATGCGGCCGATGAGGTTGTCACCGATCTCGGTGAACCAGAGGTTCCCGTCCGGCCCGGTGGTGATGTAGGACGGCTGGCCGGAGCCGGCCGGCAGCGGGTATTCGGTGAGGGTGCCGGTGGTGGTGATGCGGGCGATCCGGTGGGCGTTCTGCTCGGTGAACCACATGGCGCCGTCCGGGCCGGCGGTGATGCCGGTGGGTTCGTCGAACTGGTCGGGGAGGGGGTACTCGGTGACCGTCCCGCTCGTGTCGATCTTCCCGACCCGGGAGTCGAAGTGCTGCATGGTGAACCAGACGTTCCCGTCCGGGCCGGTGGTGATGTCGTGCGGGGTACTGAACTCGCCGGGCAGGGGGTACTCGGCGATGAGGGTGCCCGTCGGGCTCATCCGGCCGATCTTGTTGCCGACCGCCTCGGTGAACCACAGGTTGCCGTCCGGGCCGGTGGTGATGCCGACCGGGGTGCTGGGGGTGGGTACGGGGTACTCGGTGATGCCGACGGCGGCCCGAGCCTCCGGGGCCCCGGCGGCCAGGGGGAGGACGGCGGCCATCAGGACACCGGTGAGCAGCGCCGCCAGACCGCGTCGACGGCGGGGTTTCGGCTGCTGGGGCGTCCCTGGCTCTGGCGCATTGCGGGGTGTGGGAGGCATCGGCGAACACCTTTCGGTCGCGTGGGAACGCGCCCGTCGTACCAGGGCCCGATCGTTTCTTCGGATGCGGCGGCACCTGCGGCGCGCCGGATCTTCACCCGAATTCCACCCGGTCGGAGCAGTGCCGGCCGGTGGGGACGGCGGGGCCGCCCTGGCCTGATCGGCCGTTCGGTGGCGGGGCTTGCACCGGTCCTGCGTCGGTCTCACACGGCTGCACCGAAGCGATCACCAGCGGCGCCGACCGCCTGCACCGCGACGCTCCAACGCAGCCCCGGTGCCCCGGTGCCCCTGGCCGAAGTCGGCCGCCAGGCCGAGGCGGGCGAGATCCCGGCCGTCCCGGCAGCCCCGTCCGCCGCCCGCCTACTGGCCGGCGTCGCAACACCGTCTCGCGGTCGACGGCCATGGCCTCGCCACCTTGGACACGGCATCAACACACCGCTGCCCAGAAGCCTCGGCCCGGCGCCCGGCGAGCTTCTGCCGCGCTACCTGCACAGCGATCTTGACCAAGGAACGCTCCTGTCGGGGACCGAGTGGACCTGTCCCTGGGGAGCAGCTGGGGACTCTTGCCGCATCCGGTTGCCACGGGGTGGAGGATGGGCATGTGATCTCCAAGGAACGAGCGGTCGAGCTGGTCGAGTCCCTGCTGGCGCGGGAGCAACCGACCTGGGCATGGGCGCGGTTGGTCCCGAACCTGGCCGTGTACCACGTCGAGGAGCGGTCGGTCGGGTGGCTCGCATACTGGAGCTCCTCGAAGTACGCCCGCGACCCTGATCGGCGCTCGAATCTCCTCGGCGGCCCCTACCTGGTCGACCGGGAGGACGGGAGCATCCACTTCGTTCCCGGCACCGCCTGGACCGAGGACTGGGAAGAGCTCTACCTCTGGCAGGTCAAGGGCATCAGAGCACCCGACCCGCTCGCCGCGGCCGTCCGCCACCTCGCGGACTCCGCCGGGACCGCTGCCGCAATGCGGCACCTGCGCAAACAGGCCCCGCGGATGGGCCTGCAGGAGGCGAAGGCATACATAACGATCGTCAGGGACGGGAGTGAGCCACCCGAGGAGCTGGCGAGCCTCACCCGCGAGCCCGATCCCTGGCATCCGGGCACGATCGAGACATTGGCCGGCCCGGTTCAGTAGCCTTCCGACTGCACTGCCGGATGACTGCACTGCCGGACGACCGGATCGCCGGACGACCGGACGGCTACCGAACCGGTCAGAGGCCGCACTCGTCGGTCGGCGAATGCGATGCGGTGTCGTTCTCAAACGACTCGACCTCCGCGGAAGTTGACCCGTGCCGGGCGACTCTGTGTGTGCGCACGAAGGCGGGGTCGGCGGCAGTCGGGGGGCGGTCGCGGCCTTACGCGAGTGCCGACGCGTGGCTCTGGTTCTGCGTGGCGGAGATGAGCCCGGCCAGTGAGGTGCGGGTCTCCGACAGCGCGGTGATCCGGTCATCCAGACCCTGGAGGTGTTCTTGAAGGGTCTCCAGCCGGCATTCGGCGACCGTGCCGTCCTGGCGGACGCACGGCAGGAGATCGCGGATGACCCGGGTCGGAAGGCCGGCGTCCAGCAGTGCGCGAATGCGGCGGACCGCGGCGGGGGCGCTGTCGTCGTAGCGGCGGTGGCCGCTGTCGAGACGGTAGGACGTCAGGAGGCTCTGCTCCTCGTAGTAGCGCAGGAGCCGGACGGAGGTGTCCG